>JBDRWI010000038.1:0-22958 GCA_039802265.1 Caldifarciminota bacterium
TTCAATATCAAACGGGTTGATGAGATAAGAAGTATTTACAGAATTGCTGCTGTTGAAACCGGTAATCAAATAGAATATGATACGATTGCCCGAGATGTAGGCATATCAAGGAACACAGTTGCCGATTATTTCAACTGCCTTGAAAAGGCGTTTTTGATAAACATTCTTTATAACTATACAAAGAGCATGCGCAAAGGGTTAAGGACGATAAAAAAAGGCTACGCCACAAGCACGAATTTCTCAGCAATGTTGAATAACATTACCGAGTCAAGTCCACAATTTAAAGAATGGTGTGGCCATTATGTGGAAACTTATGTAAAAAATATCCTTCATAATGAGTATGAAAGTGTCTTCTTTGTAAAAAGAAGAGATAAGGAATTAGATTTTCTAATAAAAAGCACTGGCGAACTTATCCCTGTTGAAGTAAAATATACTAATAAAATCACACAAAAAGAAATCAAAAATCTTTTATACTTTATGGAACAATTAGGCATTAATCGTGGCTATGTTCTGACAAAGGCAAGTGTTGAGATGAAAAGGATTAACGACAAAGAAATTGTATTTGTTCCAGTGTGGATGTTATAAAGATTGATTATGGAGCTGGAAAAACAAAGATTGCGGGAAGAGATATGGAGATTGATGGAAGAAAAAAAGGTTGCGCGATTTCCATTGCCATTAAAAGACCGAATCCCCAATTTTGAAGGCTCGGAAAAGGCAGCATATCTGCTTACCACACTACAAGAATGGAAAGATGCAAGGATAATCTTTGCCAATCCTGACTATGCCCAGAAGCCGGTGAGGGAATTGTGTCTTAAACAGGGTAAAACTCTGATAATGGCGACGCCAAAACTTAAAGAAGGTTTTTTGAAGATTGAGCCACAAAAGGTCAAAGGTAATGAAGCAGAGGCATCTACAATTGCCGGTGCATTCAAGTATGGAATTAAAATAAAAGAACTCATAAAACCCGATTTTATCATCACCGGGTGTGTTGCGGTTGATAAAGAGGGCTGGAGATTAGGTAAGGGTGGCGGTTATGGAGATAGGGAGATTTCAATGCACCTTGAGAAGTTCGGCAAAATCCCTGTCGCAACGACGCTCCATGAATTACAGATTGTTGATAGAGTGCCACATAATGAATATGATACAAAAGTAGATTACATTGTGACACCTGCCCGAATAGTGAGATTATATAGATAAAATTTTGCTTGACACCCCAGCTTCTTTGAATAAAATAGCAATATGAAGATTATCTGCCGGTGTGAAGATATTATTGAAGAAGAGATAGTTCAGAAGATAAAAGAGGGCTACCACACAATGGATGAACTAAAGAGAATCTTACGGGTAACCATGGGATTGTGTCAGGGCAGAGGCTGCAGGAGGCATATTGCGAGAATTCTATCTCGGGAATTGAAGATTCCGATTGAAAAGATAAAACAACCAACCTATAGACCGCCAACAAAACCCATACCGATTGGTGCCTGCGTTAATAAATCCCAAACAAATTCTTCCCGAAAAAACAAATACCAATAGATAATGGATTTTAATTGCTTGATTTGCCAAATAATTTGAATGCAAGACAAGTTGAATATCCTCGATTTAGGTAAGAGAGACTATAAGCAAGTCTGGGATATCCAAAAAGAACTGCATGAAAAAAGGGTCAATGATGAAATTTGTGACACCCTCATTCTTGTAGAACATAATCCAGTTGTTACAATAGGAAGATCGGGGAAAATGGAAAATATCAGGATACCAATAGGATTGTTGAAAGAAAGGGGAATTGATTTTTATCAGATTGAAAGGGGGGGAGATGTTACCTTCCACGGTCCCGGTCAACTGGTTGGTTATCCAATTTTTAATATAAAACAGGGACTTGCTGGAATAAGGGTTTTTATTGAAAAGATCGAAGATGTTATTATTGGTGTACTATCTGATTTCACTATAAAGGCACAAAAAAAGGAAAAAATGATCGGTGTCTGGGTTGGTGAAAAGAAGATATGTTCAATTGGTATCGCGGTAAGAAATTGGGTCAGTTTTCATGGTTTTGCCCTTAATGTAAATAACGATTTAAAGTTCTTTGACCTGATCAACCCCTGTGGTTTTAAAGATATAGTTATGACCTCTATGCAAGAAATTCTGAAAGAAGAAATACCAATGATTGATGTAAAAGACAGTGTAGTAAAGAATTTCGGCAAAATTTTTAACGTAAAATAAAACTAAAATGAGAAACAGAAAAAAAATCCTCGGGTTTATGGGGATTGTGGTTTTTGCGCTGTTTATAATTCTGATTTCTATAATTTTTATAAAAAATTTTGGTGCGGTTGTTGAAAATCCAGTTGAGATTAGAAAGATAATGACTAACTATGGCATCTGGGCATACCTGTTATATTTTCTCCTTTATGTCTTTCAAATATTTTTTGCACCGGTTCCGGGTACGGTACTCAATATCGCCTCCGGGATGCTATTTGGTCCATTAAAGGGCTTCTTGCTTTCTTGGGCAGGGGCAATTACTGGTGGTTTTCTGGCAATGGTTATTGTCCGTTACTTGGGGAGGAAAATTTTGTACTTCTTCTTAGAAGAAAAGAAAGTAGAATTTGAAAAACAGATAACAAAAAGAGGGCTACCACTTATAATCTTTCTGGCAATCTTCCCTAACCCTGTGGGCGATGGAATATTTTATCTGGCTGGTTTGACCAACATACCATTAAAGATTTTAACTGGTATTATCGGGTTATGTAGAATACCCGGAATTTTGGTATATGTAATTGCTGGAGATAAAATAATGACCAGTGGTATAAAGGGCTGGATTATTGGGGGTGGAGGCTTTATAATAGCGATGCTTTTTTATTTTATCTTTAAACAGAAACTGGAAAATTTAGTTGAACGGATAGTAGTGAAGACCCAACTTAACGCCGTATCCACTAACCGCCAAACAGGGCATCAATAAAATCTTTAGGATTGAATTCAATCAAGTCTTCAATACCTTCACCGATTCCCAGATATAAAACCGGCACCTTTAACTCATTGCAAATCGGGATGATTGCCCCACCTTTTGCTGTGCCATCAAATTTTGTTAAGACAAGGCCATTTATGCCCAATTCCTGAGTGAATATTCTTGCTTGCTGGATTGAATTCTGCCCTAATGTAGCATCAATTGTTAAAAGATTAAAATCCGGACCGGTTGGTTTCAGTTTTGTAATAACCCTTTTTATCTTTTTCAGTTCCTCCATTAAATCGGCCCGGGTATGCAATCGGCCGGCTGTATCAATTAAAACACTCTCAATCTTTCTTTTTATCGCCTTCGCGATGGCGTCGTAAACCACCGCCCCTGCATCCTGCCCCTTTTGTGAACGAACAATCTCTACATTTGTCCTCTTTGCCCAGATTTCAAGTTGTTCGGAGGCAGCATCGCGATAGGTATCGGCGCAGGCCAATAGTACCGTCCCTTTTCTTTGATACAGGTGAGCAAGTTTAGCAACTGTGGTCGTCTTGCCTGACCCATTCACGCCGCAGACCATTATAATCGTGGGCTTTTCCTGAGAAATCTGCGGTGCTGGTAAATTTATGAGATTATAGATTTCTTGTTTTAATTTATCAGGACTTGATTTTATCTTTTCTAATATTTCGCTGGTATATTTTATCCCGACATCGGCTTCAATCAGAACCCTTTCAATAGTCTTTAAATCCGCTAATTTGGTCTTGCTAAATAAGTCTATCAGCCGTCCTAGGGCACCGCTCAGTTTAGAAGCAAACACACTAATTTCCCCAATTTTATATCTTTAGAATCTTCACTACTTTTGTATATTCCTTCTTTTCACCTGACCAGCCTTCAAGTTTAAGAAAATAGACACCCCTGGCAAGATTTTTACTATAGGTTATTGAATGGTAGCCGGGTGTAATGTTCCCATCAAAGATTCTATCAACCAGCCTGCCGGTGATATCATAAAGTAATAATTTTATTCGAGAATCGACCTGAATTGTCAGTTTTATATTTCTAGCCTTTGAGAAAGGATTGGGCAGGGATCTTTCTATCCACTGGACATTCCATACCTGAGAGGCCGCCTCAATTGTCTGTGGAAGAATCACAAATGTATCACTAACACCATAGGCCTCTATATTGGCTGAATTTATTATCCTCACAATCGCTGGATTCGTTGGCGTATTTGGAATCTTCCACACATAGTATCAATTATTAATAACATTGCTGGTGAATAGTACCAAGTTCCTGTGGATTGGATGTTTATTTCCGACGGTCCGGTCTCCCTGCCATTAGATGTAGCAATAATTAAATTCTGAGCACCAACAGACATCACGCTTATAATGATGCACAATAAAATAAATCTCATTTTTTCCATATTATTTCTATTACAATATTATAACAACTTTTTATCCTCTGTCAATACTTTTTTATAAATTAGCAATAATAGTAATAGTAAAGCGGTTAGGGGTATTAAAACATAGCCAAGGGGAAGGAAATGGGAATCATGGGTATTAAACCAGTAAATATCAAAAGAAGCATAGGCCACAATTATTTGAATAAGTGAAATCATAATTATCAAAAGATAAACCGGCATTGCATTACGGTATTTATCTCTCATAGCAAAGAATGAAATTACGCATATTATCATAATTATTACCTGGGGAATGATTCCGAAATAAAGAAATGAAACCTTATTACCCCATCCGTCAGGATTTCCGTTTGCATCAAAATGGGTTGCAATTTTATCGGGAAGTTGTGGATAAAGGAGAATAGCCATAATCAAGGTTAGGGCGAAGATCGTATCCGGAATTAATAGTATCAATGGGCTTGCCTTCATTTTTATGGGTTCAACCTTAGAAACCTCTTTAATCAATGTTGTGCCAGTAGTTGACTCAAACCATTCTAATAACCGTTCGGGTTTTTCCGGCGATACTGCATAATATCCTTTTTTGGATTTTATAATCAAGATTTTTTTCAACCTCGTTAATTGACAGTTAATGTTGCCATAATCTTTCGTAGTATATACCCCGTAATAGCCAAATAATCCACCATTGCCCATTGACCTAATGGGTTTTAATTTATAAAAATCTTCTATTTCAAATATGCCTTCTATTTCATTCATAGGAATTGAAATCTTTTTACCAATGAATTTTTCAATTACGAAATACCCACCTTGTATATAATAATTCTTGGGGCTCAAAAGATAGCTGATTAAAACTATGGAAATCATTAATAAAGCAAAAACCGATCCATAAGGTATGCGGTTTAATATAAAGAAGAAAGATAAGCCGATTAATAATACACTTGTTATTATTGATATTATCATTGATAATGTATCAAGCCTTGCTGGTCTAAACTCCATAATCACTCCAGGTCAACAAGAAACCTCTTTGCCGCATTTTCAAGTGCCTCCGCGCAAGAACGCTGGAGTCTCATTGCCTCCTCAAGTGCCTCATTCAGATAAATCCGCCCCGTGAACCATTCTTGAGTCTTAGGTTCAGTTCGGGCAAATTCAAGCTGGGCAATTATATCACTATAGCCTGGATTTTTTTTAAGGAAATCCTTAAATTCTGGTAATTTTATCGTGCTCAGCCTTGTCGGCAGATAATAACTCCCGGAAGTCCAGCGCAATTGATTATCAGGTTGCAAAAACCACCTGATAAATTCCCAGGCGAGTTCTTTCTGCTTTTGGTTTGCATTTTTAAACATACCGATATTTGTACCGGCGATGATAACTGAATTCTTTTTGCCCTGGGGAAATGGAGCAACCCCCATTTCAAATCTGGCGCGGTCCTTCAAAAATGCCCAGGAAACAATTGAAGCCGGAATTATTGCTACATTTCCGCTTAAAAATTCATCCTGACGCTGAAATCCGGGATTTAAATAGAAGAGGCTGTCCCGAATAAGTTCGACAATGTATGTTAATACCCTGACACCGATTGTATCGTTAAACATTGGTTTTTTGGATTTATATTCGTACAACTCCCCTCCTTCCTGATAGACCATTGAGGCAAAATACCAGACATCGATTGGCCAGGAAGTAGGCCATATTTTTGTTGATTTCAATTTTTCGCAGACCTTACGAAATTCTAACCAGTTTACGGGGAAATTTGAAATACCTAAAGAATCAAAGAGGCTTTTATTGTAGTAAAAGACAGGCAGACTTTTATTAAACGGCAAGGTAACTATTGTGGAATCGTAAGTATTGTCTTCAATGAAAACTGGATAGAAATCTTTAAGATCAAAAGAGGTATCTTCAGTGATGAAATTTTGAAGGGGCTCAAGAAAACCCGCTTCGTAAAACTGATCGGTCCAGGATTCATACATCTGAGCAATGGTGGGAGGTGAATTTGAGGCAATCGCACCCATCAATTTCTGGGCAAGGGCATCATAAGACCCCATCTGAACACCTATTATCTCACCCTCGGGGTGAATTTTATTAAAATGGGCAATCATCTCATCAAGCCTTCTCCCAATCGGCCCGCCCATCACATGCCAGAAATAAACTGTGGTTTTCTGCCTACTGGAGCATCCCGGTGCCAGCAGGAGGATACAAAAAAGTTTCGTTGCCAACGGAAAAATACGCCCGTTCACCATTCAGGACCGATAGTTAAATAAAATTTCCAGTGCGAAACCTGCCCTGTTTCATCAACCCAGTTATGCAAGTCAAAGGCGCGTCCAGCATCTAACTTGAAGATAATAAAGAAAAGACTGAAACGAAGACCAGCACCGAGACCCAGTTTAAGATCCTTTAACCTGATGGGTGGGAATCCTTCAGAGGATTCATAGGCCTTAAAGGAATCTGAGTATACACCTGCCCAGTCAGTAAATAATACACCACGAATGTTTCTAATTTCAATGGGCAAAGGGAAGGCAAGTTTTAATCGGTCAATGAACGGAAAACGATACTCCAAGTTTAAAAATCCCAGATCGGCACCGGTAAATGTGTAATAATCAAACCCCCTTATTGTACCCGCACCTCCGATTGACCATAATTCTTCGTCCTTTCCAAAATTACTTGCGAGTACCAATCTTGCGGCAAAACTTGCCCTGGGTGATAATCGAAAATACCGGCGATAGTCAAGAATACTCGCCTTAATATCAAAATCACTGAAGATTGTATTGTAGTAAGTTATTCGTGCCCGTAATCCATTATGGGGACCAATATCTCCCCATCTGGCATTGTCAAAGATAAAGGATACCTCCGGGTAGATGAAGTTGTATGAGGCATTGGAATAGGAGTTAAAAACATAAGCAGGGAAGAAATCAAACCATCTCGTTTCATATATCTTATAGGCATAAACTCCAAATTCGGTTCGGAAAAATTTGGTAAATGGATACTGGGCAGCACCCCCGATACCGAGATACCGCCAGATTAGAAGATCGTACCCAAGGGCAAAATAGTTGAGGTACTGAAAGAGGGCAAACCCAAAGTCGGTTCTTTTCTTCAAATACCAGTAATTTAAAAATATATCAGATGTAGACAAACTACCGTAAAAGTTTGTGCTAAATTGAATATGGTGGTTACCCAGGATATCACTCAAGGCAATCTCGGTCATACCCGAGAATCCAAGCGGTGTATAATAAGATGCGCTGGCAACCACATAATCAAAGGTAAACTTTGGAGAATATTTTTTTATGCGATTGTCGGCAAGGGAAACTTCCTCAAATGAATTTTCAGAAATATTCTCCTCAGGCTGATTATCGGTAACCATCTTTTCCAAAGGTTCTTTGACCACGCATACATCATATCCATAGTTATTGTAGTAGGTAAAGGCAATTTTACTTCCATCCTGGGAGATTGTTGGATAATAGATACCCGTAAGTATATCGGTCCGCCTAACGATCTGAGATGAGTTAGTTGAATAATAATATAGATTATAGGCCGAGTCATAATCGGCAACAAAGAATATTCCTGTATCAGAATAAAAAAGCGGAGATGCTACATAATGTGTCCTTGGTATAACCCGTACTGCTTCCTCTTCTTTTTTTAAAAATAAGGCGAAATTTCCATAGTGATATTCCTCACCGGAATCGGGACGGTCCGAAACGAATGCAATAAGACCCGATGGTGAAATAACCGGATATTTGTCGGCATAAATATCATTGGTAATTCTCTTCATTCTACCACTGCTGATTTCTAACAGGTATATATCAAGATAAGAATCTTTAAGACCGCTGAAGATAATCTCCTTTCCATCCGGGGAAAATTTTGGTGAGTATATACCGTCGAGTTGTAGTTTAAATTTTTTCCAGACCCGTCCATTCCTGGCCTGGATAATATATAAAACATCACTACCCTGTGCCTTGGCAGCAAAACTCAAATACTTCTCATCCGGTGACCAGGTGATTCCTCCCTGATAGAGATGCAACCCCTCATAGCCGGCTGAATATTCTGCCCTTACCAATTTCTTCAAAATTCTGCCATCGATACTGGAGATAATAATCAATTCGGCGGCACCCTGCCGGTCGCTGATAAATGCAATCTTGTCTCCATTTGGTGAAATCGCTGATGAAGTGTTGTAGTATGAATTAGTCTTGTTATGGTCATATACTATGCGGGCAAAGGAATCAAAGTATTCAGTAAGGGTGATTTTGGGCCAATATTTTACCTGATAATATTTAATCCAGCGATTATTCAATTCTTCAATGCCAACACCGAATGCAGCCAATGAGGCATTTTCTAAATTTTTCTTTGACTTCAACAAATGTAAAAATTCACCGACCTTTTCCCGACCATATTTTGTCGCAATATAGTGATAAAATGCCTGCCCCTCTTTGTAAATTATATAACCACCATAATTTTCTAACTGGAAAAGGGGAATGACTTTGTTATTCATAATCAAATCCCGCATATAGATGTCAGCCTCAAGATTCCAGTTTTGAGATTCAAATTCTGCCAAACCCTCCATTACCCACAAGGGGATAGAATAAAGAAAGTCACCGGTCAGTATTGCCTCAAGTTTTGAGGGAAAAAAGATTACAAACTGAAATACATGGGTCAGTTCGTGGACCAGAACATGGCGTAGTTCTTCGTAATCACCATTAAATGGAATAACCATTCGATTCTTCAAAAGTTCAGTAAATCCGCCAACCGATTCCTCAATCAATTCAAGCGTTACATTAGTCTGAGAGAAGTCATTGGGAGAATTATAGATTATTACCGGAATCCTGAATTCCACCTCAACACCCAGATCTTTACTCAACATTTCGTAACCATCTTCCAGCACATCTTCAGCAAATGAGGCAAGATTTTCGCCACCTGGGTAAAAGTAGATGTCAAAATGTTCGGTATTCAATATCTTGAAATCAAAGTCTTTGTATTGAATCTTATTCTGTCCGAAATATTGCTGGCAAAGAAATATTCCAAGAAAATAGAGATAAGGATTCATATTATATTATAGCGAGTTAATGTTAAAAGTCAATCCTTTAAAGATATACAGGAATACTTACAAAAATGCGATCTGCTTAAATATTGAAATCACTGTACAGAAATATACATCGGGAAAGTTGCCCTGAAATTCTTTGAAATCTTTCGCTTTGCTTAAGCTCCTTTGCAACATAGTCGTGAATAAATAATAAAAGAAAATGGCGTCTTATTGAAATGCGGAGAGAGAGGGATTTGAACCCCCGACCCACTTTTCAGTGGATACGCGATTTCGAGTCGCGCGCCTTAGTCCACTCGGCCATCTCTCCAAACAAATAGTAGGTGGCTGGCGGGTTTGGATACCGGTATGATCGTCGGTCTGTGGACTTTGGGTTATCTCTAAACCCAATAACCAATCCCGCTTCCAAACCCTACCCAACTATCAATTTCATCCTCTCAATCTCGATCTAACAACCTTTTTTAGAAACTTCGATTTTTAGTTTAATTGATATATTTATATCTTTTTGCAAGGCTGAAGCCTTGCCCTACAATTTAATTTCTAAATCTATTTTTATTATCCCGTCTCTTATTGAAAAAATTTTTCATCAAAAATATAGATTCCTCTTTCAAAATACCTTCAACGATTTCAATTCTATGATTCAATCTTTTCTCCTGCACAATATTGAAAATCGAGCCACAACCACCAAACTTTTCATCCCTTGCACCGAAGACAACTTTCTTTACCCTGGCCATTACCAGGGCACCAGCACACATTATACAGGGCTCAATGGTTGTATAAATTGTAACGCCGTTCAATCGCCAGGAATTAAGGGCATAAGCTGCCGCAGTGAGTGCTAAAATTTCAGCATGCGCGGTGGGGTCTTTCAAATGTTCAGTCCGATTGTGGCCCCGGCCGATGATCTGATTCTTGTAGACCGCAACCGCCCCGATTGGCACCTCATCCTCGTCAAATGCCTTCTTTGCCTCTTTAAGTGCCTCTTCCATGTAATAATCATCACTATAATTCATATCGCCCTGCTTCCATTTATTAAACGCGCCCGACGTGACTTGAACACGTAGCCTGCGGGTTCGAAGCCCGCCGCTCTATCCAGTTGAGCTACGGGCGCCTTTTACATTTTTATTATATTCAATCATCCATCAGTGTCAATGCACCGATTTAAATCAAAGACAATTTTATTTTACTAATTCACCAGTAATCTTATTACCTATTACCTTTTTGCAATTCCTTCGGGTCTTTTCTTTAAAAAATCAGCCCTATCCGATAGGTAAATTGGAATGCCAGAGAAAATTTATTGCCCGGGTTTTGATTTTCTGGATTGACCTCGAACCAATTATAAGTATAATATCCTATGTTTAGAATTGAAAGGAAAATACTTTCCGGTAACGAGGCAGTTGCCAGGGGTGCCTGGGAAGGAGGATGCCATTTTGCAGCTGCCTATCCAGGAACTCCATCCACGGAGATTTTAGAGAATATAATAAAATATCCGGAGATCTATACCGAATGGTCGGTAAATGAAAAAGTAGCACTTGAAGTTTGTGCAGGTGCGTCATTTGTTGGTGCAAGGGCCATCACGGCAATGAAACATGTAGGATTGAATGTCGCTGCTGACCCGATGTTCACCCTCGGTTATACCGGGGTTACCGGAGGACTTGTTATCGTTACCTGCGATGACCCTGGAATGTGGTCTTCCCAGAATGAGCAGGATAATCGCCACTATGCTAGACACGCCAAGATTCCGCTCCTTGAACCATCGGATTCTAATGAGGCAAAGATATTTACAAAATTGGCATTTGAACTCTCCGAGGAATTTGACACTGTCTTTCTTTTAAGGCTCACAACCAGAATCTCTCACTCTTCAGGGATTGTTGAACTTGGTACACGCAAAGAGATTCCGATAAAGGGTTATGTAAAGAACATCAGAAAAAGGCTGGTTCTACCTGCCCATGCCCGAATCCTCCATCAAGTTGTCGAAGAAAGATTGAAAAAACTCGCTGACTATTCTGAAGACTTTCCCTACAACAGAATTGAATGGGGCGAGAAGAACCTTGGGATAATAAGTTCCGGGATTGCATATATGTATGCAAAAGAAGTCTTCCCCGGTGCAAGTTTTTTGAAACTCTCTTTCACATATCCATTGCCGAGGAATTTAATCAAAAGATTCGCACGGGAGGTGAAGAAATTACTTGTCATTGAAGAAGGCGACCCGATTCTTGAACAGGAAATTAAAGCAATGGGAATTAAGGTCATAGGCAAAGACAAAATTCCTTTGTGTGGTGAGCTCGATCCAACCGTGATAAAAAAGAGTTTCAATAAAAAAATTTACAAACCTCAAATGGAATTAAAAGATGTGCCTGAAAGACCTCCAGTCCTGTGTCCGGGTTGTCCCGAAAGAGGTGTATTTTATGTTATTAATAAATTGAAACTCACCGCGACGGGCGATATTGGCTGTTATACCCTTGGCGCCCTGCCACCATTAAATGCAATGGATACCTGCATTTGTATGGGGGCTTCGGTGACGAACGCACACGGAATGGAGAAGGCCCTTGGAAAGGAGTTAAGTAAAAAACTTGTAGCAATCATAGGTGACTCTACTTTTTTCCATATGGGTATCACTGGATTGATAAATGCAGTATACAATAAAGGAAACCTGAATCTGATAATTCTCGACAACTTAACCACCGCCATGACCGGACATCAACCCCATCCCGGAACAGGAAGACTTGCTCGAGGTGAAGAAGGTAAAAGAATTCTACCGGAAGATGTTGCGCGTGGCTGCGGTGTTGAATTTGTCAGGGTTGTTGATCCACTGGATCTAAAACAGACAGAACAGGCAATTAAAGATGCAATAAATTTTGAAGGTGTGACAGTCCTTGTATTTCGGAGCCCCTGCATATTTTTGAAAAAACCAAAACCCTATCTTGCGGTTGACCCGGAAAAATGCAATGGCTGTAAACTCTGCTTGAGATTGGGATGTCCGGCGATTACCCTTAAAAAGATAGAATCAAAAGAAAAACCGGTGGCATATATTGAACCCACGCTCTGTAATGGTTGTGATCTATGTCTCCAATTATGTCAGCATGATGCGATAGAGTCGTCAAAAAATGAATAAAAATGAAAAGTAAGAAAAAGGCAATTGAATCTTCAAACAATAAAATTACCAGCATAATAATCTGCGGGGTTGGCGGACAGGGTATATTGCTTTCCTCGGATATTCTTTGTACTGCAGCATTTCTTGCGGGATATGATGTAAAAAAGAGCGAAATACACGGAATGGCCCAGCGTGGCGGCAGTGTGATAACTCATGCACGATTTGGTAAAAAGGTATATTCACCACTCGTAGAAGAAGGCGGTGCCGATTTTATCCTTGCATTTGAAAAACTGGAGGCATTGAGATACAGTTATTTTTTAAGGAATAATGGCACAATAATTGTAAACGAACTGCAACTACCGCCAACGAGTGTCCTTGCGGGTGAGAGAGACTACCCGGCCAATATAATTGAGACCTTAAAAAAATTTGCCAATGTGGATGTAATACCCGCCCAGGAAATTGCCCTTAAATTAGGAAATGTGCGTGTAGCAAATGTTGTACTTTTAGGGAGCATCGCCCGTTATCTGAAATTCCCGGAAGAACTCTGGACCGAGGCAATAAAAGAAAATGTAAAACCTCAATACCTTGATTTGAATATCAGGGCGTTTAAACAGGGTCTATCAATTCCCTGAAGAAAAATATTATTATTTTACTTCGCTATTTCAATTGCCCGTGTCTCGCGTACCACCGTAACCTTTATCTGCCCTGGATACTGCAGTTCCTTCTCAATCCGCCGGGCAATATTGCTGGCAAGACTTGAAACCTCGGCATCTGAAACCTTTTGAGGCTCAACCATCACCCGCACCTCTCTCCCTGCCTGAATTGCATAGACCCTTTCTACCCCATCAAATGAAGAGACCAGTTCCTCTATCGCCTTCAATCGCCTCAGATATGCCTCAATCGTCTCCCTTCTTGCCCCAGGTCTTGCTCCAGAAATTGAATCCGCGATTTCAACAATAAACGCATATGGCGTAGTAGGTTTTACTTCCTCATGGTGGGCAGCAATGGCATTGACAACAATTTCATTTTCACCAAATTTTGAGGCAATCTCGGCACCACTCTGGGCATGGGGTCCCTCAACATTCATATCGGCAACCTTTCCAAGGTCGTGAAGCAGACCGGCACGCTTTGCAAGCGCCGGGTCAAGACCCAGTTCCTGCGCAATCATTGCCGAAAGGTACGCCACTTCCTTGGAATGCTGAAGCAGATTCTGCCCGTAACTTGTTCTGAATTTCATCTTTCCTAACAACTTCACAATCTCCGGTGATATACCGATTAGACCGAGTTCCAGCGCCACCTCCTCACCGGTATTTTTAATGACATTTTCAATTTCATTCTGGGCACTCCTAACAACCTCCTCAATCCGTGCCGGATGAATCCGACCATTAGATACCAGTTTCGCCATTGCCAGCCGGGCTATCTCCCGTCTTATTGGATCAAAACAGGAGAGTGAAACTGTCTCCGGTGTATCATCAATAATCACCTCAACACCTGTCAGATTCTCAAATGCCCTGATATTCCTTCCTTCCCTGCCGATTATCCTGCCTTTCATCTCTTCAGATGGTATGGTAACTACCGAAACCGTGGTTTCGGCGGTATGGGCGGTGGCGCACTTTTGTATTGCCTGGATGATAATCTCACGGGCGGTCTCTTCCGCCTTCAACTGTGCCTCTTCCTTTATTTTATTCAATAACACAGCAATTTCATGCTGGGCCTCAGCTTCAAGTTTCTTGAATAAAGCCGCCTTCGCCTCTTCCTTGCTGATATTGGCAATCTTCTGTAATGCCTCGGTCTCTTCTTTAATTAACTGGTCCAGTCTTTCCGATTTTGCCATTATTATCCGTTCCCGATTTTGTAGATTGTGTTCTTTTGTTAAGAGCTCCTTCTCTTTATCAACAATCAATCTCTCTTTTTTTTCTAATGCCATCTCCTTTTCCAAAAGCCTCTTCTCCGCCCGCTCGATCTCCTTGCGCCGACTGAATGTCTCCTTTTCGAAATTTAACTTCTCCTGATACCAGTGCTCCTTTGCGGCAATCTCAGCTGATTTGCGATAGGTTTCTGCCTCTTTTTTTGCCTCGGCAATAATCCTCTCTGCTTCTTTCTGGGCGTTGATTATTCGATTTTTGCCAAATCTTAAATAAAAATAAATTCCTAATATAAAGGCAATAAAAATTACTACAATAGCGGTTATTGTTGTGATCATTTTTACCTCCAAATTCGGTAAAAGTTCCCCGCCTATGCCGTGTGGGAAAAAGTCTCTGAACCCAAAGTAAAGGTGGGCGCCTGTCAACTATAGGAATTCCTATAGCCGAACTCAGCTCCCTAACAATGGGTGTTGGCTCAAGACTTAATGCCCATCACGAGCATCGCAGGGAACCAATTTAAGAAATTGCCTCATCAATTTTGAGGATTAAAGAATTAATCCTCTGTTCCAGGTCAACCAGTTTTCTATTAAATTGCTCTTCCCTTTGAATATACTCATCAACCAGATTCAAGCAGGCCAACACTGCAATCTTGGTTGTTGATGGAAGCGGAAAATCCCGATGAATTTCCCGCATCTTCTTATCAACAATTTCGGCAATTTTCTTAATACGTTCAACATCCATATCTTCGGAAACAATGCGATAATCATTCCCGAAGATATTTACAATCACCTCGTTCTTCAAGATAACCTCACATCATCATACCGTCAATCTTTTCAATCAATCCATCAACCTTTTTTTTTACATTCTGTTCTTTTTCCTTCAACCGATTATTTTCTTCTTCCAGTTCACGAATCCGCTGTTTTAATTCATTAACCAGAAGAATCAATTTCTCAATCTTTTCTTCAAGCCGTGCAATTCCATTCAATTGGTCTCCTTTGTCCTTAATCGGGCATTAAACTTAGTTGTAACCTCCTGGACGATCTTCTGTACAAATCCATCTACTTCCTTATCCGTAAGTGTACGGTCGGATGCCTTAAAGTAAAGTCTAAAACCTAAATTCTTTTTACCTAAAGGCAGATTATTGCCTTTATAGTAATCAAAGAGCGCTACCTTTTCCAGAACCGGGCCCCCAACCTTAACTATTAAATTCTTTATACTCGGGAGCCGCGTCTCTTCATCAACCAAAAATGAAAGGTCTCTTATATTTGCTGGAAATTTACCGGGTGGGCTATAAAATGGCTCAGACATCAAAGGAATGACCTTATCAAGAGAAAGTTCAAAATAGAAAAATTCTGACTCACAAATGTTTCTGTCAATCATTCCCAAATAACCCAGGTCATTGCCCGAACTGAGAACCTTAACGGATTGGGAAAACCCAGGTCTTACTTCCAGTTCAAAATCAATATCTGCAATCCGCAGTGCCCCAAAGATTGTCTCCACTGTTCCCTTGGCATCGTAGTAATCAATCCGGTTTTGATGTGACGCCCAGAAATCGGGATTCACCTCGCCCCCCATAATTGCACCAAGTCTTTTCTCTTCAAAGGGGTCCTTTTTAGATAAGACATTTCCAATTTCAAAGATTTTCAAACAACGGTTGCCCTTTGAGAGATTATAAAGCAGGCAATCTAAGAGACCAAAGAATAGGGTTGGTCTTAATGCATCAAAACGTTCATTCAGGGGATTCTTTAAACGCACAAATTCCTGGTAACCAAAATCCAACAAACGCTGGGAGTGAACAAAAGAGATATTATAGACCTCACTAAAACCTAAACCTACCAGATAATCTCTTAAGAATTTTACTACATTTCTATTCTTATCACTGGTTTTATTACACGCCCAGCGCAAAGGAGGTGTCTCAGGAATATTCGCATAGCCATAAATCCTTGCCACCTCTTCATAAATATCTGCTTCAATCTGAAGATCTGAGCGAAAATGGGGAATCCTTGCCCGCAAATTTTCTCGACCCTTTACCACAATACTACTTTTCATAAGCAGATTCCTTATCTTGGCTGTGTTTAAATTCAAAGAAAGAATTTTATTGAGGTTTTCCTTAGAAAAATTCACGAACCTTTCTTTTGCCCTGATTCCTTCGGAAATGAATTCTCTTTCCCTTGCCTGGGCATAATTTGCAAAATCTAACCCGGTTATTCTTGAAACCTCATCAACCATGGATAGATCAACACCCCTTTCAAACCTCATTGATGCCTCAGTCTGAATGTTTAGTCTTCTCCGGGTATGGGCAATACGCTGGGGATTGAAATAGGCGCTTTCCAACAAGACCCTTTTTGTTGAGAATGAAATCTCAGACCGCTTTGCGCCGATAATTCCGGCCAGGGCAATCGGACCATCGCGGTCTGCAATCACCAAGTCATTCTCTTCCAGTTTAAAATGAGTCCCTTCAAGGGTAATAAAATCTTCGCCTCTTTTTGCCTTTCTTATTATTACCGGACCATTCAAAAGGTCCAGATCAAATGGGTGCAACGGCTGACCATAAAAAAGCATATTTAAATTCGTTAGGTCTACAACATTATTGATGCTATTCATCCCCATACAATAAAGACGCCACTTGAGGGAAAATGGCGAATATGCTACAGCAACATTCTCAAAAACCCGGGCGGTATATCTTGGACAACCATCCCGGTCAACAAGTTTTATTACATTTCTATTTTTACGGTTGAACTGAAATGGCTTTTTTTCCTGAGTCAAACCAATTCCAAAGCCCAACGCAATCTCCCGTGCCAGTCCAATTACTGAAAGAAGATCGGGACGATTGGTGGGGATTTTTATATCAATCACCTGGTCATCAAAGAAATCACTAAACTTCTTACCTGGACTTCCTTTATCAAGAACAATAACCCCAGTTGATTTCTCGGAAAGTCCAAGTTCTTCTTCACTTATTAAAATACCCATAGATTTAATACCACCGAAATCTCTTTCTTTCACTGGTTGATCCCTGAATTTACCACCGGCAGGAATGACAAGCACGAGGTCATTTATCTTTAATGTCATATCAGCACTCACAATGGGAATTAAATTTTTCGCCCTTACCTCAAGGATGCATAGATTTTTCATATGTGGATGCAAAGTTACATTTTCTACCCGACCAATGATTGCATCCGCCGGTGCAAGATTTGTCACCTGTTCAATCTCCATTCCCAGGTTAAGAACCGCCTTCTTCAGGTCATCCAGTGGCAGTTCTGCCTTGAGTATTTCCTCAAGCCATTTAACCGAAACCAACATAAAAACTCCTAAAATTGTTCTAAAAATCTCATATCATTATTATAAAATACCCTTATATCATCAATCATATACTTGATCATCGCTACCCGCTCAATACCCATACCTAAGGCGTAACCGGAATACTCTTTTGGCGAAATCTTTACATTTTTCAAAACCTGGGGATGGACCATACCACAGCCGAGCATCTCAAGCCAGCCCGAATTACCACAGACCGGGCAGCCTTCACCATTACAGACCGAACAACTTATTGCCAGTTCCCCTGAAGGCTCGGTGAATGGAAAGAAACTTGGCCGCAGCTGGTATTTTGTCCTGGGCCCAAAAATCTGTTTTACGAATTCAGCAAGGAGCCACTTTAATTCACCAAAGGAAACTCCTTTGTCGACATAAAGTGCCTCAACTTGATGAAATACCGGGGAATGACTCGGGTCAAAGGGATCAAATCTATAGCATCTTCCAGGACATATAATCTTTACGGGCGGACGCT
The DNA here is from genome assembly GCA_039802265.1 of Caldifarciminota bacterium. Lineage (GTDB taxonomy): Bacteria > Hydrothermota > Tepidihabitantia > SM23-42 > JAOAFX01 > JBDRWI01. The sequence goes on from JBDRWI010000038.1 coordinate 18,104, forward strand.
GTTTCTCCATCACCCGGATCTGAACCGGCGAGGTGTGGCTCCGTAGCATCAACTCATCGGTAATATAAAGACTTGAAAACATATCACGCGCCGGATGATCCCTGGGGATATTAAGCGCCTCAAAGTTATACCAGTCATATTCAATCTCTGGACCGGTTGCCACGGCGAATCCCAAATTCTCAAAAAAGGAAACAATCTCATCCTGAATTAGCGATAGTGGATGGCGGTGTCCCACATAACCTACCCTTCCGGGTAAGAGCAGATCTAATGATGGTTCCGCCACTTTTTCGTATTCCCTGAGTCTCTCGGTAATCTTTTCAGTAAGATTCTTTTTTATAAGATTGATTGCGTTGCCAAACCTTCTTCGTTCTTCAATCGGTAATGAGGCAAGTTCTTTAAAGAGCGCATTTAACATCCCTTTACGGCCAAGATATTTAATCCTTAATTCTTCCAGGGTACTTTTACCTATTGCCCTTGAAAGGTCCTGTTCAATCTCCGATTGTAAGCTTTTTAATCGCTCTTCCATAATTTCCAATCAATATCAACCAGTCTGGAATGATGACTTGCACAACTGAACCAGTGAGTTGAACTCTTCTGGGTGTTCATAGGCAAGTGCTGCCAGTATCTTACGATTTAGTACAATGTCATTCTTCCTCAAAACATTAATGAATTGTGAATATTTCAACCCTTCCCTGCGTAGTGCCGCATTTATTCGGGTAATCCATAATGACCTGAATACCCGTTTCTTTCTTTTTCTCTCGCGGTAGGCACTAAGCCATGCCTTCATTACCGCAAGACGAGCAATCTTATAGAGGCGATGCTTGGCACCCCAGAATCCCTTTGCTGCCTTAAGCCACTTCTTACGCCTCTTTCTGGTATAAGGTGCATTCTTTGTCCTCGGCATTTTTTCTCCTTTTCAATTATAACTAAATTCTAAAATCTGTCAACTAACTTTTTGCAGTTGCTCCTTTTTAATTCCTTAATCCATTTCTAAAAACCCTTTATTCGTCTAACATCTGATTTACTTAGAGTCACAGATTTTGACAACCGCCGCTTCCTCTTCGATGATTTTGAGATCAATAAATGCCTCTTGCCGGCTCGCCACCGAGTGATCTTTCCACTTTTTCTAATCTTAATTCTCTTTTTCCAACCCCTTTTGGTCTTTAGTTTTGCCATCTGTTGTTCTCCTTTTTTGAGGAATAAAATTTACCTGGATTGTTGATTCTTCCTGTTTAGGCGGGGATTCAAGGACTGCTATCTCCTCAAGGTCTTTGATGAGTTTCTCTATCCGCTTCATACCCAAATCTGCATGGAGAAGTTCCCTGCCCCTCAGACGCAGTTTTACCTTGACTTTGTCACCCAATTCCAAAAATTCTTTTATTTTGTTCAATTTCACCTGATAGTCGTGCTCAGAAATCTTCATTGACATTCTCATCTCTCTCACAATCGTGCGATGCTGATGCTTCCTTGATTCCCTTTCCTGTCGCTTCTTCTCATAAACATATCTACCAAAATTCATTAGCCGGCAGACCGGTGGCTGGGCATCCGGAGCCACCTCTACCAGGTCATATCCCCTTTCTCGGGCAATACGAAGGGCAATCGCCAATTCGTATATCCCCATGTACTGCTTCTTTTCATCTATTAGTTTCACCTTCTCGGCATTAATTTCATTATTCACCCTTGGTAGGTTCTTAATCTTCTCCTCCTTGTTCTGATTCACATAAATTTATAAAATCTTTTAATTTCATCTCACCCATATCACCACGCCCCCTTTTTCTGATTGCAACGGTATTCTTCTCTAACTCCTTCGGTCCTACTATTACCATGTAGGGGACCTTCTGCATTTCAGTTTCTCTTATCCGGTAGTTTATCTTCATTGATTTATTGTTTACCTCAACCCTGAAATCATGCCTTTGGAGTTTTTTAAAGACCTCGTTTGCATATTTGTCTTCTTTATCAGTAATTGGCATCACCACAATCTGAACCGGCGCAAGCCAGAAAGGAAATGCACCCCCATAATGTTCAATCAGGGTACCGATAAACCTTTCTATTGAACCATACAGTGCCCGATGTATTACCACAACCTCCTTATGCTCTCCCCGAGAATCCATATACTCAATCTTAAACCTTTTGGGCAAATTAAAATCAAACTGAATTGTGGTCGCCTGCCAGGCGCGACCAATTGCGTCAAGGATGTTGATGTCAATCTTTGGACCGTAAAATACTGCCTCGCCGATTTGGACCTTATACTGGAGATTTACCTTCTGGAGCGCTGAGACGAGACCACTTTCCGCCCTCTGCCACTCCTCATCAGAACCCATAAATTTCTCTTTATTCTTTGGGTCACGAACTGACAGGTTGACCTGAAAGTCATTGAATCCAAATTTCTTAAAAATCTTTAAGGTGAGTTGTAAAATCTTAACTATCTCCTCCTCAATCTGGTCAGGACGGCAGAAGATATGGGCATCATCCTGGGTAAATCCCCTTACCCTTAATAAACCATGGAGTGTGCCGGAAAGTTCATTTCTATAAACCGTAGCCAGTTCCGCATACCTGATAGGTAACTCTTTGTAACTACGCACCCTGGATTTGTATATCAAAATATGACCCGGACAGTTCATCGGTTTTAAGACATATTCTTCATTCTCAACCTTCAGGGTATACATCTTATCCCGGTAATAGTCATAATGGCCGGATTGGTGCCATAATTGACCCCGGGCAATATGGGGGGTGGCGATGATTTTATAGTCATTGGCAATATGTTCCTTAATCCAGTATTCTTCTATCAACCTTTTAATGATCGTTCCCTTGGGATGCCAGAAGACAAGTCCGGCACCAGCCTCATCAAAGATTGAAAAAAGATCAAGTTCCTTTCCCAACCTTCGGTGGTCCCTTTTCTGTGCCTCCTCAAGTCTTTTCAGATATGAAGCAAGGTCTTCGCGGGTGGTGAATGAAATACCGTAGATCCTTGAGAGCATGGGCTGGGTCGAGTCACCGCGCCAGTATGCACCGGCAACACTTAAAAGTTTGAATGCCTTAACAAAACCAGTGCTCGGAATATGTGGTCCACGGCATAAATCAACAAACTCGCCATTCCGATAAAGACTGATTTCTTTATCCGGAATCTCCTGGGCAAGTTCCACCTTATAGGTTTCGTTTCTCCGGGTGAAGAATTCTATTACTGCCTCTTTAGTCATCACAATCCGCTCAAATGGAATATCTTCTTTTATTATTTCTGCCATCTTTTGTTCTATCTTTTCAAGGTCTTCGGGTGTAAAAGGGGTGGGACGGTCAAAATCATAATAAAAACCCTGGTCAATGGCTGGTCCGATGGCTAACTTTGTCTCAGGAAACAATGCCTTTACCGCCATCGCCATTATATGACTGGTGGAATGCCAGTAGACCTGTTGTCCTTCCGGGTCAGAAAACCTAATCGGTTCTATTTCACAATCACTGTTTATAACCGTATTTAAATCCTTTAACTCACCATTAACCCGCACCGCAATAACATCCTTATCACTTACTAATTCAACTATCTTTTTACCCGGTTCAATCTCTATTTGCGCGCCATTTAGTTTAACCTTCAACATAGGTCAATTATAAAGGTTTTTTTACTTTTGTCAATGGGTTTAGACTAAGTCTATAAATATAGAACGCTCTTTGCTTTTGAAATTGCTATCTAAATTCCTTTAATTTTTCAATAAAAATTGTAAATTGCTCATCATTGAATGAGTCGTCTGTGATTCTTATGCGTGGACCGGCAAATATAGTAATACCCGGGATTGGCTTAATTGCCCTGCCCGTGGTCAAAATTGTGACAACCCTCCTACCGAGTTTGCCGAAGAAGTCAATATCGGTTATCTGACCTTTATCAATCCTGACCAATCGTTTTTCCCTACCCCGATATAAACTTATTCCTTCTTTATCTATCTCAATAGCCCTGATTCCCTTTTTCTGCCAGACAAGATAGTCTATTACCATATATGTTACAAGAATTGTAAATCCGATAATAAAAATTGTAAATGTATAAAGATTGCGGATGGACAGGAGAATAAATAACAAGAACCCTCCCAAAATAATTCCACCGAGATTTGTAAAAATCAAATACTTCGCCTTCGCTTCCATTCGGAAAATAATATCTTTCTTTAGATTAGTCCCCTGGTCAGGCACAATATCATTTGGAGGTCTCCTTACTGCATTAATTTGGGGAGGTGGAGATTTTTCATCAATCAATATTGTCTCCTTTTATTCCTGTCAAGAAAACTTACCTATCGGTAATTATCTTGCAAAAAAACAATCATGAAATGGCAGCATTTTATCAGGATAGTGCATTCCCTCTTTTATTGCAAAGATATAATCGCGATTGTATGTCCGAACATAGAGTTTTTTACCTTTTACAATCATCGTCTCCGGGGCACTATCAAGTTTGATTTTTTGAATAATTTCACCGGTATAGCGGTTGACGACAAATAGAAAATCATCTTCGTCAGTAAATCCGTAGCCACAGAAGATAACATCTTTGTAAACCGCAAAGTCCTGATTAGAAGTAAGGGGCGGCGTTACCCAGACAATCTTGCCATTTTTCACATCAAGACAGATTAGATATGCAGTCAGGTAATTAGACAAAGAAGCATAGGTATTGGTAGTTGAGTTAAAATATAAAAAATTTCCTACCATATCATATTGATGCGCCTCATATTCTCCGGGAAATAATTGTTCCATATCGTATGCAAATTTTACCTCACTCAATGAATTATCGCAGACCAGAAGGGTGATTTTGTAATGAATCGTAAATTCTTCTAATTTGATGATCTGGCGAATTCCGTAAATCAGAATGATATAATCATCGTATCTC
>JBDRWI010000039.1:0-22193 GCA_039802265.1 Caldifarciminota bacterium
TTGGTCTCACACTCTCAAATTTCCAGGAGGTATCTCGTTCAAGACGCATCCCTGTAAGGGATTGGATCTTATCTTTTTTGAGTGTAGCAGTGAATTCGGTTGCAGGTTGCAAGGTATCAGAAGGTATAAATGCCAAAGTCCTTGAACCGAGCCAGCGATACTTACCTTTTATGGGTGGATCAAACTCAAGCGGTCCTGAAGTCTCTTCTCTGGGTATTGCCTGAACCGGAGTCATTGCCTGATTGAATCCGACAAGAATTTTAAAGGTCTCAAGTTGTCCCTCAACCGAGCCGACAGGTGAGATATGGGTAACCTTCAATGGGATCTTTTCACCCTCAAGAATCTGCTGGGTGGTGATATCAATACCCCTTTTTTCTTTTCTTGGGCACGATACACATATAATAATTAAAAAAATGATCGGAATAATAAAAAATCTTTTCATCTAACCCCCTTTCAATTTTTATCAGGCTTAATAGTTTATTCAGATTTTAGATAAAATCAATAGTAGCAAGATATTCAGGGGGATACCCCCTGAAAACCCCCGCTATATAGCAAACCGTCTCTTTGTGCGGAGACCATTTTCATATCATCCTCCCCTGAATATCTTGAGGTATAAGAATTTGGAAAATTTCAAGGAACCCTCACCTTCATCCTCTCCCTTTTTAAGGGAGAGGGCAAGGGTGAGGGTTGGGGTTTCAGGGGCTTTAGCCCTGATGATGTTCACTATAATGAAAAATTTCATTACCATTGTATAGGAATTTTTCAAATTCCTATACAAAAATATAAGTATTTGATACCAGAAAAATCGGTTGGCGTTTTGCGTTTACAAAAAGCGTTTTGCAGGCACAAAATCACAGGTCGGTCATTTTACTACATTGCCACTTTTACAATGCAATACAACTCGATTTGTTTCAGTTTTCTGTTCCATAATTAAAATATATTTGGATTTTTACTAAAGTCAAGGACGAAGATGCAGAATTCTTTCCCACAAATTTCTGAAAAATTCAATTGCCACTGGGTCCCTTATTTTTGGTGACCATATATACTTAGCGAAACCAAATTGACATAAAGCATACCAGCCAAATGCAAACTGTCCTATCACAATATAACCAGTGGCAAATTGACCGAGACCAAAAAGAATGCCCATCGCAAACTGGGCAATTGTCGCGATACCAAACATAAATTGTCCAACGCCAAAAAGAATGCCAATACCGAATTGAGCTATTGTAATCAAACCAATAGCAAACTGTCCAATTGCAATAATTCCTTTTGCAACTCTTAGTTTACCATTTTCATCTCTGCCCGTTGCAATATGAATCAAAGGAATACCCAGAATTTCAAAATCTGATTTCCATTCAAACCCCGTGCCCTGACCGCTGAACAAAGACCTACCGCAAAAGGGGCAAAAAGAGACCCCTTCCTTTATTTCTCTATGACAATTCTGGCATTTAACCATGGCGCTGGACTTAATTATATTTTGAAAAATGAATGTGTCAAGCAAAATATCTTTAAGTACTGATGGAAAAGAGTGAAAAAAAAAGCAACAATACAGTTGGGTATTTATGTTAAATGTCTAATCAAGAGAATTTTAGTTTTAAGGCATTATATCTTCTCGAGTTCCCATCTTTTGGAGAAGAACCTAAAAAGCACCCTTGACTTAAGGCATATTTTCCATATAATTAACTTATGAAGATAATTATAGAGAAACTAAAACAAAATTTACATTCGGGTTGGGTTATTGCCAACCACATCCTTGTCTCCTTCCATGTTGCATTTATTTCATCCATTTTGTGCATTTCCAAAGATTTACAAGGGAAGGAAGTATTGGGATTTGTCTTTACAAGTGTTGATACAATAATCTCAGCAATCTTCTGGTTTATAAGCTTCCATACCGGGATTGCCATCCACGAGATGGGGCATTACCTAAGGGCAGTGAAACTCAATGCCCTGAATGAAAATATTTTACCCGCTGCCCAGAAAAGATACAAAAGCTCAGGCCTTAGTAAACTATTATGGTATATAGAAATGTTCATCAAAATTCCCTATGGAAAATTCACGGGAGTAAAGAAAGAAGGATTGACATATTATCCAGAAGCCCCATTCAATCTAAGCGTTGCGGCCGCCGGTCCTGAAATCAGTGGTAATATGGCACTCGTGATATTGCCCGTCGCTGTGATTCTTCTGGCAATTGGACTTATTGGTGACCGCTTAATATTCACATATATAGGCAGATTATGCCTTGGTATTGGAACTGTGGGACTGCTTGACTTTCTCCTCGCTGACCCGGGTAAATATCGTGAATTTAAAGAACGGGAAACAAAGGCGAAACAGAAGGCGGAAAAGATAGAAATATCAAGAACCGGCTGGTTAGAAAAAGCAAAGGCAGTAAAGCGAATGATGATGGAAAAAAGAATTCAAACAATCCATCTAAAGGATGGCGAAATTGTGAGTGCACCATGGCAATTCAGAAATTGTGGTATGGGTGGCAGGCATACTGAAAAAGAATATCCGGAAAGTAATATCAGTATGCAGGAAATGATGTTTTTGCCATTATGTGCAAAGAATTATGAAGAGGCGCAGATGATCACCGTTGCCCTTCAGACCCGTCTAAAAGAGATAATAGAAAAGTCCGAAGGTGCTCGGGTGATGGGAATCGGCCTCGAAGGTGGTCTGGCACCTTATATTGCGAAAGAACCTGGGGATATTGTTCCTGAGCAGAGGCTCTGGCGGATGGCAATTCAGGCAATAAAGGATATCGGTTATCGTCCTGGTGAGGATATTGCCCTTGCATTCGACCCGGCTTTAAGCGAATTGAGTAATGCCTACCGAGAGGAATTCAATCAACCGGATGCCGTGGGCATGTATTATTTCTGGAGAAGCGAAGAAAAGGTAGTTATGTCGCGTGACCAATTAATTGAATTGTATAAAAAAGCAGTTGATGAACATCCAATTTTCTCACTTGAGGATGCCTTCGCCGAAGACGATTACGAAGGCTGGCGCCTATTAATGAAAGAATTAGGGAACAACTTATTTATTATCGGTGATGACATTGTAACCACGAAGGATTCCACGATCGAAAAATGCGCCGATGAGGGTTTGATGAATGTCTCTCTCATAAAGGCAAATCAAATAGGTACCCTGTCCGAAACTTTAATCGCAATGCTTGTTGCCTTAGGCAAAGGTATGGATTTACTCGTCTCCCATCGTTCCAAATCGCCAAATGACGATATGGAGGCACAGATTGCCCTTTCGGCAAATACAATGGGATTAAAAGCCGGAGGCGGTGCTAATACTGAAAGGCTATTTAAGTATGGTTCAATTACAAAGATAATGAAAGACCTTGAAAAAAGCACCCAACTTGAATATGAGAAAAAAGATTTCAGCGCAATTAAAGAGTTATTTAATAATTTGTTCATCACGGATGTCATTGCCTATGAGGAACCGACCAATGCCGGTATTCCCACCGTTGGAGTCGATATTTATGTGGGGATACCCGGCAGTGAGGAGTATCGCAAAATTCTTAAATTCAGCGGTTCTACTCCATTGGGAACATCGGCTGGAACTGGCGAGGCGATCCACCTTATTGACAGCACAATTGAAAAAACATCGGTGGTGGAAAAGTACCCTGAACTGTTTACACTCCAGCCCGATAAAACATATAAATTTAAAAAGGGCATAATAGAATCAGAATTAAAGGCGAAGAATGAACCGGAACTCCTCAAACTATGGTATCGAGTTCAAAGATATGAAGGAAAGGGCTGTCAGAATGCAGTGGAAAATGTTACAAATATCATTGCCAAAGAATTTATTGGTCAAAAAATTTCTGAATTTAAATCCATTGCCCAGATTGACCGTAAATTATTGATGCTGGAAAAAGGACTGGCAATCAGTCGTGGGAAACTTGCTCCGAATGCCTCAATAGAAGAACAGATTGAAATAATGCAGAGGAAGGGCAATTTGGGTATGAATGCAATCCTATCTATGTCTCTTGCCCTGGGAAGAATGCTTGCTCACCTTCAGGGTAAGGATTTGTGGCAACTTCTCCGTGAAGAGATGAAGATTACTATCGCCAAGGTGCTTGAGGCAAACAATGCTATTGAATTGCTGGAACCATTCGTGTCCAGAGATTTATTTAATAAACTAAAATCGGTTCCCAAGGGATACTGGCAACTCCTTGTTCAAATACCATTTTCAGAACTCGTTAAGTGTCTACAGGCATTAGAGAAAAAACTGAGAGCCGAGAATAAAAAACTATATCAAACATTGCGCAATCAAAATCCAATCTATTTTTGAAATAGACTGCTGACCGTAGGCTAATATATATCAAGCCCGATTATGAAACAGAATTTTAAGACCTTCTGGGATATTGAGCGGGAAAAGACGCACAATATCTTCTTGTTATTTCTCTTTCTCATCCTCCAATACTTTTTCACTTTTTTTGTGATTACCCTTTTCTTTAAACTTTTGCTTTTTTTTATGAAATCTCTTGGGAATTCCCATTTGAGATTTCATATATTCGGCCCTGATACATTAATTGTCTTCAGTGTGGCAATTATTGCTGCATTGATTCACTGGTATTTTTCTAATAAAAATATGATAAATAACATTCTGAAATTGCTTGGTGCAATGCCGCCTGATAAAAAGGATAAATACCATCATTTCTTTGAAAATGTGGTAGATGAAATAAGTGCTGCAGCTGGTGGTATAATAGTGGAGAAATATATTATACCAACTGGAGCAATGAATGCATTTGCTATTGCGGATTTAAAGGGCAGACGGGTTGTTGGTGTAACCGAAGGTTTGCTTTCGCGATTAAGCCGAGAGGAACTACAGGCGGTTGTCGCCCACGAAATGACACATATTGCCAGTGGTGATTGTGTGATGACAACTATTGCCAGTTCGCTCTTTGGCGTTTTCAGTGAAATTATAGAGCATTTTAATCAGATATTAACAAAGAGAAGGACAAAAGACGAGGAAGAAGGATTCATTTTTGATATCAGCAGTAGTGAAAAACAGGCATTAGCATTACAGTCATTGACATATCTACCCATTGCCCTTCCAGCTTTTATTATATTATTTTTTAGCAATATAATGGGACAAATCCTCAATATGTTCATTTCGCGGGAGAGGGAATATCGGGCCGATGCTGGAGCAATAAAATATACAAGAAATCCACTTAGCCTTGCTACTGCCTTATACAAAATTGCCACACACTGGCGGGGCACAGCCGGGCATCTATCGCCAATATTTATCCTGAGTCCCCAGTTTAACCCGCTTGAAGACCGTGAGGATTTCTTTGCCAATCTATTCTCCACCCATCCACCAATTACAAGAAGACTGCAGATAATCCTGGACATTGCCCATGCCGACATCAATCAAATTTACGAACAAATCAGTAGCCGGAAAATTGGAAAAGAAGCCGAAGTTAAAAAAACTGAGCCAGTATTTTTTGTAGAATTTAACGATAAATGGTCTGGACCATATACAATTTTACAACTTCAGACCCTTGATGGGTTATCACCCCAAACCAGAATACGCCTGGCGGAAAGCGATGAGATAATATTAGCAGACTCAATTCCTGCCCTCAATCATTTCTTTAAGGTAAGGGATGAACCGATATGGAAAATCAGACGCCTCTGCCCTATTTGCCGTCAGTGGTTGATTGTCCAAGCGTATGAAGGACTTTATCTATGGCGGTGTGCATATTGCGATGGGATTTTAGTAGAAAGAGATAAACTTCCCCGTATATTTGTGCGGGGAGAAAAAGGTTTCAATGAGCAAATCCAGAAAACTGCAAAACTTTTGCATACTGAAGCAAAGAAAAAGCAGAGGGTATTTAGGCTCCTCGTTGAGACAGCCCATCCGTATAAATGTCCAAAATGCGGTAACTCAATGATAAAAAGATTATATAGTTATGCTTACCACATTGAAATTGATGAATGTCCGAAATGTAATTTAATCTGGTTTGATAAGGATGAACTGGAAATTTTACAGTGTTTGATTGAACTGGAAGAAAAAAATGAAAGAAGAAGAAATCATTAAGGGTTTAAAAAGGCATTTTCCCGAACCCAGGATTGAGCTCAATTATAAAAATGCTTATGAATTGCTGATTGTAGTATTGCTTTCGGCCCAGACTACTGATAAAAAGGTAAATGAGGTTTCGCCCATACTCTTTTCAAAATACCCAACGCCCAAGGCGTTGGCTGAGGCAGAACTTAAGGATTTATATAAGGTTTTAAAGCCATTAGGATTTTACCGCCGGAAGGCGATGCTTATAAAAAAGTGCGCCACCGCCATTGTAGAAAAATATTTCAATACTATTCCTGATACAATTGAAGAACTTATCAAACTACCGGGGGTAGGAAGAAAGACTGCCTCGGCGGTTCTGGTGAATGCATTCAAAAAGCCCGCAATTGTTGTTGATACCCATGTCATCAGAGTCACCACCGAGCGTTTGAAACTATCTAAATCAAAAAAACCCGAAAAAATTGAGGAGGCTTTATCAAAATTTTTTGCCCGTGAGAACTGGTGTTTCATCTCTAATGGGCTGGTCTTATTTGGTAGATATATATGCACCGCGAAAAATCCGAAGTGTAGTGAATGCGCCCTCCTTGAAGTATGCCCTTATGAACATAAAAACATTAAATGAACCGCGTCGAATAAAATGTAATGAAAAAACTGGCAAAAAATTTTTTGTATTTATTTTTGAGTGATGCAGTAAGCCATCTTTTGGGCTTTATCGCAACTGTCTATATTGCAAGGATTTTAGGTATTGCTGGTTTCGGTAAAATAAGTTATGGCTTAACATTTTTGACCTACGCCTTGCTCTTTGGTAATCTCGGACTGACTACAATCGGGGCGCGGGAGGTTGCAAAGAATGGCAATAATTTAAAGATAATTTCGGAAATCTTAGGATTGCGTTTTTTTTTAGCCCTGATTATATTTACCTGTTTAATTGCCGGCATACTAATAATTCCGGGAGATGAACTCAGCAAAAAAATTATTTTTTTTTATTCCCTGACTCTTTTTCCTTTTGCGGTGCTATTAGAATTTGTATTCCAAGGGCGGGAGGAAATGGAATATATCGGTCTTGGGCGTCTTATTCAATACAGTGTGTATGTTGGTCTGCTTTTTCTTCTAATTAAAAATAAAGAAAAGATTCTTTTAATTCCGTTTGCTTACTTTATAAGTTATCTTGTCGTCTCTGTATTTATGATGATTGTTTTTTTGAATAAATATCAAGAGGTCAGGTTGAGATTCAACTTGAGGGCATTTTCTGTTTTAATCATTACTGCCCTGCCAGTAGGACTTGCCACTCTTACTTATCAAATGGCAATGAACTTTGCCCCTCTGATTTTAGGAATATTTCACCATGATGTTGACGTTGGTTATTTTAGTGCCGGTTATAAGATAGTTGTTTTTATGTTAATCCTTGAAAGGGTTGCCTATTATCTATTCTTTCCAGTTTTATCCCGCAAATCGGCAGAGACACCGCATAAATTACCCGAGACCTTTGTCGCATTTACCCAATTACTTCTTTTGATAACTGTCCCCATAACCATTATTGTATTAATAATCGCCCCCATTCTTATAAGGGTCATCTATGGCGCAGGGTATGAACCGTCGGTCGGAATTTTCAGACTACTCTCTTTGTACTTTATGATTGCGCCAATAAACACCATCTGGGGATACGGACTTGTGGCCCTTCATCAGGAAAGGGAATTTTTCAAGGTAATAGGAATTATATCAATAATCAACTTTATTTTGACATCCATTCTGGGCATTACTTTTAAGGGAATCGGTGTGGGACTGGCAATATTCTTAAGTGAAGTCGCTGGTCTATTTCTAATGAAGAGTTACCTTGGGCGATATGTCAAATTCAATATCGGACAAAAGATCAACAGGGCAGTATTGAGGGAAATATTAATTTTAAAAGAGCCTTCCCAAAGATGAGAGAGCGCCATCACGAAGATATCAATTCCCACAGAAAATCCCCGTTATACTAGAAAAATTTGAAAAATTCCTGTACGATAAGATGGCGGTGTCGCATTCGGTAATTCTTTATCAATACCTCTTATCTATTTGTAAGGTCAAATGTATCCATTTGGCTATATTTCTTCAGATTTTCTCACTGGAACGGTGTTACTCATTTTTGGTGTAGCAGTCCCATTACTCCTTTGGACTTGACAAATTATTAATAAAATATATACTTACTTAACCAAAGGGGGTAGCATGGCTGAAGAAAGGGTCAATGAGGAGTTGCTGGCGAATATGGATAAGGCAGCGAGTCAGGCGAAGGAAGAATTTGATAAACTCCCGGAGGAGGTCAAGATTGAATTTGCCCGCTGGATGAGGAGATGGTATTTAAAAGCTGGATACCGGAGATTGGGTAGGATTGCCGTCAATTATGCCAAGGAGCTGGAAAAAAGAGAAAATACTTGATTTGCTACAAAAGAACGCAACCTTGCCATCGCACGGATAAATCTAAAGTCAGGAATAGTCTCCAATTTTCCAAATTCTTCTACAATAAATTATTTTCTAAGGCATCAATTTTAATGTCTAAAATGGCGGTATCCGGTAAATACCATCGCAATATCATACTCATTACAGGCATCTATCACCTCATTGTCCCTCTTTGAGCCACCGGGTTGAATTACTGCACTCACCCCACCCTTTGCTGCCGCATCGATGCCATCGCGAAAAGGGAAGAAGGCATCCGAGGCAAGAACCACCCCTGAAGTTTGATTACCCGCATTCTTTACTGCAATCTCAACCGCCCCAACGCGCGATGTCTGTCCTCCACCAATGCCCACAGTCCTGCCTTTTATTGCCAGAACAATGGCGTTTGAACGCACCCATTTTACAACCTTCCAGGCAAAATTCAATGCCTCAATTTCATATTTTGTAGGTGCCCGCTTGGTAACTACCTTCCATTCAGTAAAATCCTTTTGGTCGCTATCCTGAACGAGTATTCCGCCGAAAACAGACTTGAAGGTCACCGGTTTTAAAAGAGACCGGGCCGCCTGAATAATCCTTAAATTCTTCTTCGCCTTTAATATTTCCAGTGCCTCTGGTTCATATCCGGGGGCAATTACAACCTCATAAAATATCTTTGCAAGCTCCTCCGCTGTGCTTGAATCCACCGGTTTATTTAATCCAACAATTCCCCCGAATGCCGAGACTGAATCCGCCATATATGCCCGCTGGTAGGCTTCACACAGGTTATCGCCCAGGGCGACACCACAGGGGGTTTGATGCTTGATAATCGCACAGGCATTCTGGTCAAAATCCATCGCGCAGGCAAAGGCAATTTCGGCATCAAGTATATTATTATACGAAAGTTCTTTACCGCCCAGGATTAAAAAGTTTTTCTGCAAGAGGCGATTCATATAAAAATTAGCCCTTTGATGGGGATTCTCACCGTACCTCATCGGAATAAAGAGCTCGGCGCCGCCAGTAAAAAATTCCCGTTTCTTTAAGTCATCATTAAAATAGTCCGCAATGACTGCATCATACCAGGCAATATAGTCAAATGCCTTTCGCGCCAGATTTAAGCGGTAAGCTTCATCAAATCTATCTTCCTTCAAGACCCTTATTAAATCTTGATACTGGTCAGGACTATATAAAACTCCCACTTTTTTATAATTCTTTGCTCCAGCACGAATGAGTGTAACACCGCCAATATCAATAAATTCAATCATCTCATCAAGAGATTTACCTTCCTGTGCAAAAAAGGGATAGAGATTACATACTACAATACTGATTTCGCCAGTTTCAAGAATTTCGTGGGCAATGCGCTGACTCAATGTCTTCACACGTTCGCTTTCGGTACCCCCGGTATAATCACTTATTTTGACTGCCGCAATGCCATTTTCGCTGAGCAATTTTTGCGTTCCGCCAGTGGCGATAATTTCATATCCTAAACTTTTTAATTCTGCGGCAAGTGCTACAATACCTTCTTTATCGGCCACTGAAATGAGTGCTTTTTTGTTCATTTTAAGTAACCTCCAAATTTTATAGTTTCAAATTTATGCGCCGAATTTCTTGAGTTTTAAGGCATTGGCGAGTAAGAGCGGAAAAAAGTCCATTGCCTTCATTGTGCCGAGGGTACCTCGGGCACAGTTTCGTTCGTTAAATTCAAAACCATCGGGGAAGATGTAGCGGGAATTTAATAGTAATGGGCATGGATGCCAGGAGTGGGAGTGCAGGAGGGTCGGGGTGGAATGGTCACCGGTAATGCATAGCACATCGGGTTTCAGGTTCAGAATTCTGGGAAGGCAACGGTCAAACTCCTCTATCGCCCTTATCTTTGCCTCAATATCTCCATCTTCGCCTGCCTTATCCGTTGCCTTGTAATGGAGATAAAAAAAGTCAAAGTTATTGTAGTTCTCTTCTAATGTTGTAACCTCATCATCTATTGAGTCACCGGTTTTTAAAATCTCCATCCCCACGATTCGTGCCAATCCGCGATACATTGGATAACTTGCGATCGCACCACAGTTCAGCCCGTATTTCTGATTCATATTCACAAGATTCGGTAGCCGTGAATAGCCTCGCATAAGTATGTAATTTGCCTTTTTTTCATCTTTTAATATTTCAGCACTTCTCGAGATAAAACTGTTTACTATTGTAGCACTTCGTTTTGCAGAAGGTATCTTTGCTCGGACCAAAACCGGTGGTAAATTGTCTTTCTGGGGGTCAGCATCGGTGATTTCCGGTGAGAGACTGGCACCCTTAAATATTACAACAAATCGATGTTCCTTGGCTGGTCTTATTACTACCGGAATACCGTTGATCTCTTCCATCCCTTTTTGTAGCTTACCACAGAGCCGTGTGCATTCCTCGGTAGAAATCCTGCCTGCCCGACGGTCAATAATAATATTGTTCTTGATTGTGGCAAAGTTTGCCCTTACCGCCAGGTCCCTTTCATCTATCTCAATGCCTATTCCCAGTGCTTCAAGGACTCCCCGGCCAATTTGATTTTCTATTGGGTCATAACCAAAAAGGGCGAGGTGTGCCGGACCGCTGCCGGGAGTTACTCCCGGAGCGATCGGGATTAAAAGTCCGAGGCTACTTTTCTGGCTTAATTTATCAAGATTCGGTTTATGAGCCAGTTCCAGCGCACTTTTTTCAGGATTTGGTAAATCACCCAATCCATCAAGCACAATAAGTAAAATTTTATTATCGTTTTTGTTTAAGATATCAGAGAGAATCTTTTCCATTGCCAAATATATCCAAAATTTTGGTTGGTGTCAAGTCTTTAAGAATTTTTACCGATATTCAGTTTGGCAAGCGTTTGACGAACAATCTTTTCCACGATCGCAATTTCCTGTTTAATTGTCAATTTTGTGGTATCAATAAAAATTGCATCGGGTGCAATCTTTAATGGGGCATATCTCCGGGTGGAGTCATACTTATCACGGAACTTCAGATTTTCAATGATATCTTTCAGTTTAACAGACACTCCCTTCGCCTTTAACTCCTTCCTTCTTCTTTGTGCCCTTACCCTCAACTCTGCATCCATAAAGATCTTTACCTGTGCCTCAGGGAATACAAATGTTGTCATATCTCTTCCTTCACACACAACATTTTTGTTCCGTGCAATCTCCCTCTGCCTCCGTGCCATCCAATACCGCACGCTTTTTATTGCGGATACCTGAGATACCAAACAATTCACCACCGGATTTCTAATTGTCTCAGTCACATCCACTCCATCCAGCCAGACCCTCAGATTGCCATTATTATAGATTAGGTCGACTTTTGTATCTTTTAATAGTTTGCGTATTAACTTTGAATCAATCTTTGAAAGGCTATGAATATCATCTAAAATAAATTTTTGATTTTTTCTGACAAAAGAATCATAATCGGCGTCCGTTTTTTTTAACCCTGGATACCGTTTGTACCAGACTGACCTGAGATACTTCAGGGTAAATGCGCGATACATTGCACCGGTATCAAGGTAAAAAAAATTTAATCTTTTGGCAATACCCTTTGCGGTTGTGCTCTTACCCGACCCCGCTCGACCATCAATTGCTACGATAAAACCTGCCATTTATAGTTGTGCCAGACCCAATTGGGAATAGTATTTCTTATAGAAATTTCGGTATTCGCCGGTCTGCGTATTTCTTAGCCATTTTTGATTCTTCTTATACCATTCAATCGTCTTTTTTATGCCGGTTTCAAATGATGTTGTTGGGTGCCATCCGAGTTGACGTCTGATTTTATTCAGAGAGAGCGAATATCTTCGGTCGTGACCCGGGCGGTCTTTTACAAAAGTAATCAAATCTTCACTTTTATTTAAAATCTTTAATATTCTCTTTACAACATACAGGTTCGTGAGTTCATTCTCGCCTCCAATATTATAAATCTCGCCGATTTTACCTTCGTGAAAGACCAGGTCAATCGCCTGACAGTTGTCTTCAACATAAAGCCAGTCGCGAATATTGAGTCCATCTCCGTACACCGGAACCTTCTGATTATTCAGGGCATTAAGGATGGTCAGGGGTATGAGTTTTTCTGGGAACTGATATGGACCGTAATTATTAGAAGAGCGAGTAATCAATATGGGTAATCCATGAGTCTTGTAATATGAAATTACCAGTGCATCGGCTGCTGCCTTGCTTGCAGCATAAGGGCTGGATGGGTCAAGCGGGTCATCCTCACGAAATCTTCCAACCAGAATTGAACCATACACCTCATCCGTTGAGATCTGTAAAAATTTTTTTACCTTAAAACGCAACGCAAGGTTCAATAAAACACCTACTCCCAAGAAGTTCGTTTTTATAAAGGGTGAAGGAGATAGTATGCTACGGTCAACATGGGTCTCGGCTGCAAAATTTATCACTGCATCAGGCTGAAATTTTTCAAAAATTTTTCTCATTGCCTGGGCATTACTAATATCAGCGCGGAAAAAGTGGTAATTCTTCTTCCTCTCCAGTCCCTTTAGATTCTCTAAATTTCCGGCATATGTGAGTTTATCAACATTCAATATTTTGTAATAAGGATGTCGCGAATTAAAATACCTTATAAAATTAGAACCAATAAACCCACAACCACCAGTTATGAGAATCCTCATAATTGTCTCGGATTTATCAAATTATCCATCTTTCCTTGACCAGTCGTAGGGAATATCTGAGTTATGTGGTGGCTTGCGATACTCATCAGGTTTTTTATAATTGTAGCATTCAGTCACAATATTCAAAATAATACATTCATCTTCACTGATACATTTAAAACCATGCCAGACGAGTTTTGGAATATGGATTAAGATATGATTGTGGTCGCCGACAAAGAATTCGTTGATAATGCCACGGGTTCGGCTTTGCCTGCGGTCATCGTAGAGCACAATCTTTGCCATACCTTTAATCACTGTCATATTGTCATTCTGCAATTTGTGGCAATGCCAGGCCTTCACCACACCGAAATAGCCGGTCGTTATATACACCTGTCCGAATTTTTCAAATATTTTGTCATCACTTCTTAATATTTCCATAAGCCGGCCGCGCTCATCGGGTAATAATCTGAGATTCTTTACGGCAACCCCAGCAATCAATTTTTTACCTTTAAATCCAGGAATTTCTATCATCCTATGAGTTCAACATAACTTTGGTCACCCAGAAAGAAACGATGAACACGGGGTGCGGTATCAGTCTGAGTAATTACTACATTTTTTCCAATGATTGAGCGGTCAATCCTTTTATTTAAATTTTTAATCTGTGCTCCCTCCATTACGACACTGCATTCAATTTCAGCATTTTGAATTAAAACATTATCACCGATAGAGGAAAATGAGCCAACAAAGGAATTTATAATCGTGGAATTTCTTCCGATTACCGCCGGTCCCCTGATTGTACTTTTTTCAACTTTTGTATTTTCCCCGATTCTAACCCTTCCATTTACGTTGGATTCTATCAGGATTCCTTTATTTGATGACTCAATATCCTCAAGCACAAGTAAATTCGCCTCAATGATGTCATCAGGTTTTCCAGTGTCTTTCCACCATCCTTTTACCAGATGCGACTCCACCCGGTAGTTATTGTCCAATAACCATTGGATGGCATCGGTTATTTCTAATTCGTTGCGCCAGGATGGCTTAATAAAATCAACCGCCCTGAAGATCTCTTTATCAAAAAGATAAACCCCTACCAGCGCTAAATCTGACGGCGGCTGTTTGGGTTTCTCAATCAATCTCTTCACCTTGCCTTTTTCATCAACCACTGCGACACCGAATTCCTGAGGATTACAGACCCGGGTAAGCAGAATCAGGGCATTTGGCTTTAATGACTCAAACTTTGCCACAAAGTCTTTTACTCCTTCTTTTAAAATATTGTCACCGAGATACATAATAAAAGACTCATCCTTTAAATAACTCCTTGCAATCTTTATGGCATGAGCAAGTCCCAAAGGGGCCTCCTGCTGGATATATTCAATTTTTATTCCGAATTGCGCTCCATTACCTACTACCGTCTGAATCTCTTTAGCCGTATCACCAACAACAATGCCGATCTCTGTTATCCCTGCCTCAACCAGTGCCTCAATTCCATAAAAGATAATTGGTTTATTAGCAATTGGAATAAGTTGCTTAGCGCTGGTATAGGTAAGGGGACGCAGCCTTGTTCCAAAGCCACCCGAAAGAATCAATCCTTTCATTTTTTATGTTTGATTATAGTTATAATCTTGACAAAGTCAAGGGGAAAAATTCAACAACAGAAATAGAAAATAGGAATTTTTTTCTATACTTATTGAGTTATCGAAAGGTATAAAATAGAATGGACTATTACCATAATTGCCTTACAATAAGGCTATTTTATTATCACGGCCTTTTTCTTGGCGGTTTTGTGCTCACCATCATCAGCATAAAAATCAAAGACATAGATATAAACACCAGGAGCCAGCCTCTTACCCGCATCATTCTTCCCATCCCAGGGATAATAATGAATTCCAAAATCATAATGACGATTGGTTATCAACCTCCGCACCAACTCACCCGCACGAGTATAAACCTCTAAGTTAACACGACCCGACTTCGGCAAACTGAAAATAAACTGAGTTCTGTCCCTGAACGGATTACGAAAATTATGCACCCCAAAAGGCGGCACCAGAATCGTCCTTAGTACCACACTATCCCTCACCTCCTCCCTCATACTACACTCACCATAAACAACCAAATCAAAATAAATCAAACTATCCAGTAAACCAGAAAAACTAAAAGTATCCGGCGCACTCACCCGCACCACAAAATCCTTGGAAACATCAGGATTAACCACACCCAGATCAACCAAACCATCCTGATTATTATCCCTTAATAAACTACCACCCTTATCCAACAACTCAACCTGCCAACCACTAACTACATCACTACTCTTGATATTCACAACATCCGAAAGATTCGCCCGCAAAACCACCCACAACGGATAACTAACACCCCCACCAACCTCAACCCGACTACCCTGATCCGGCTCAACCAATAATCCCCAGATACCACCCAAACTCCCAGTCATTAACACCACATCATCAAATACCACAGTATTATTGCTGGAAATCGCCCGCACAAAGACCGTATCAACCACACCAGGATTCACCAGCGGCACCTTCACCCGCACCACCAAACTCTCACAACCACCAAAACCACTGACTAACCCCAAATCCACCAGACCATCACCATCCGTATCCATAAGCAAATTACCACCCAAATCACGCAGGGTATAACTAAATCCACCACCAATAATACTCAAATCAATCACATCACCAGCATTACCTAAATTATTCACCCATAACAAATAATCAATTGAATCACCACAACCCGCTGAATCACTACAATCAGGCTCAAACAAAACCTGGGCAACCGTCCCAACCATCAAAACACAAACCGACGAATCCCGCACCGTAGAATCCCGACCCGAATAACCATAAACCAATATCGTATCCCTGGTACCCGAAGGCATATTCGCCGGAACCAATACCCTTAAATTAAAATCTACCTCCCCACCCAAAGGACCAACACCAGACAAATCCACCAACCCATTACCATTATGGTCAACTAATTGATTACCCAATGAATCCAATAATTGATAACTATAACCAAACTGATCAATATACCGCAAATCAATGGTATCCGTAAAATTCTGATTGTTGCGACAGGATAAAACAAAATTCACCCAATCACCTGGAAGACCCGTAGCCTGCTGGTCAGGAAAGATAATTATTGAACCCATCCCCTCAATAATTGTAATAATCGTTGCATTGTCAGTGACTGACGGATTGAGACCGGAACGACCGGTTAAAACCAATGTATCAGCCTCACCAGCAAGGGCAGTATCCGGCGAATATACCACCAATCTAAATCTAACCGAATCCGAACTACTAACCCAGAGGTCAACCAAACCATTGTTATTATGGTCTGTGAGCGGCGAACCCGTTGAATCTAAGAGCACAACACCCCAGGGCTTATTGTGATTGTAGTACAAATCTACCGTATCACGATTCGTCCCTTGATTATAAACCCACAAATCATAACCTATCGGCACACCCGCAACTGTTGAACCAACCCGATCCGGCTCAACCAAAATTGCTGCTATATGTCGGATTGTCGTCGTAATATACACAGTATCAACAAGAAGGGGATTGATATTAGAATTACCAATTAACCTCAAAGAATCAACCTCACCACCCTGGGCACTTGAAGGCGGTGTAACCGATAGAACAATCGGCACTGTATCATTGATATTTATTATTACATCCGGAATTAAATTGTTATTATGGTCAATCAAAGGAATTGTACCCGTGGAATCAAATAACCCAACCTGCCAGTTGGTATCATGCTGATAAACTAAATCAACCGTATCAAGACCAATCCCAATATTTATCACCCGGATAGAATAATCAACCCGCACATTGGGCAAGGTAGAATCCGCCTGATTCGGCTCAAGGATTAATCTAACCGCTGAACCATAACCAATACGCACCTCAAACAAATATGGTAAATACGAAGGATTGGTATATCTCAACCTTGCCCGATACTGTAAATACCTTGAATTTAGACTATCCGGAATATCGTCATTCTTACCCAAAGAATCCCAATCGCTCCAGGAGGTATCAGGGTTTGGTGTATTACCACTACGCACAAAAAAGGCAATGCTTGAACCCGGGGGCAGACTATCATCCCAATCCACCACTCCCCAGGCAACCACCTCACCCGCATCAAAGACCGAAGAGATATAATCCTCATAGTATTTACGATTATAGACATTGCCAATCTCCCGGAACATACTACAATCATCGCGTGCATTCGGCAATTGAACCATTATACTATTATAATTGGGTCCATTCAAGATATAGCTCGGCTCCGGTGGATAAGAATAATTATTGACAAGAATATCAAGGTAACCATTGTAATCAAAATCTGCAATCAATCCGCCACTTGCATCAATTGGAAACCCTATCGCCGTCTTGTTACTCTCAGAATAGCCTGAGGCACTACCCCAGTATATTAGTGGGTTCTCTTCAACACCATATCCCTTTAAGAAAAGAATATCCAGATAACCATCATAGTTTAAATCCGCAACCGCATTACCACCAAAACAACCACCCGGTAATAATGTCTGCCATAGACTAAAACCATTCGGCCCACCTGTATAGATATACGCCGTAACTCCATTAGACCAGGTAGAAATGACAATATCCAGATATTGGTCATTATTTAAGTCAGCAACTGACGCTCCATTAGGAGAATCGCCTGCACAGGGTAAAACCTCCCGATTATTCTCCGAGAATCCACTATCACTTCCCCAGTATAGATAACAAGAATTGTTAAGGCCATTTAACTCCAGCAAATCCAACCAGCCATCTCTATCAAAGTCTGCCGATTCGATGTTTCTTCTGTTGTTATAAGAAGGGAAGATATCCACATTATTAGAGATACCCATTGAATCCCCATATAAAACTGCACCCTGATTGGATGTTCCATATCTATTTACCGCCAAGTCCAGATAACCGTCTTTATTGAAGTCAGCGAGATAACAGGTCTCGTTAATTACATTGCCTAAATAAATATCAATGTAATTATTGGGATTCGGTCCTGATGAAGCGCCCCGGAACATCCTTACTTTACTCGATGACTGTTGTTGGGCAACGAATAAATCAGGGTATCCATCATGGTTTATGTCTCCGGCATTACAACCGATTGAACCAATGGTGCCTGTTGGATAGTATGTAACATTCACTGGATTATAGCCACTTGCACTGCCCCAATAGACATAAGAATAGTCTGACTGTTCATTGGTTATTACAATATCCAGATAGCCGTCGCAATTTAAATCCCATCTTGAAGCAAATTCAATAGTTCCGCTGTCTCGCTGTGATGCATAAATATTACACTCATAAATTCCATCCTTGAAATCTTCCTGAGTAGTTTCAAGCCATTGATTCTCGGCGAAGCCAATAGTCGTGAATAAGAAATAATATAATAATTTTTTCACTTCAGCCTTATTATTTTTTTACTGATATTCCAATTTTCTTGGTTTATTTTTTGAAGGTTTAAAATCACAAAGTAAATACCTGATTCAACGCTACGATTGGAATTGGTATCTCCATCCCACCAAAGGCAATAATGACCTTGTTTATAAAATCTATTTTTGATAATATCTTTTATCAATCTTCCTGAACAATCATAAATCTGTAAGTTGACTATTCCTCTATCAGGGATTATAAAAGAAATCTGCGTCTTACTGCTATATTGAGGGTTAACATTGAGGCCCAACGAATTGAAAAATTTTGAGTGTAGATTTTCATTTACACCAGGTGCCTGATGATAGAAAACCTTTATACTATCAAACGAAAAAACCGAAGTTCTCTTATAATCTGTTGTGAAAATGCACCGGTACTGAAGATATCTTTTTCCAGCAAGCAGCGTATCGGTTGCCCCATTGGATAATAAAACCCACCTTCCCCAAGCAGTCGTATCAAGTGCACCCCTTACCCACACCGAGCACGTAACTCCAATAGGAAAATTTCCCCACCATTTCACTGAATCAACAACTATTGTATTACCAGCATCAAAAACACTTGATAAATACCTCTCTTTATTTGACCTATCCCAGATATTCCCTAAGTCTTCCCACACCGCATCATCACAATTGTCCGGGAAGGTGAATTTTCTTGTGGAGTCAAATCCAATTAAGCTATTCCAATAGAGATATGTTGGACCGTAAATGCCCCCTGCGAGTAAATCCTTTAATCCATCATTATTCCAGTCGGCAACATTGATTACCATCGGAGCATCCTCAACCGGTAATTGCACCCTTGATTGATATTGGGGACCCCACCAGATTGAACATGCACCATCATAGCGATGGCTTAATGCTATGTCAATTGCACCATCATTGTTAACATCCTCACAAGATATATCACCTTTACCTGAACCCGGTAAGAAAGTGCGATTACTGACTGAATATCCGACAGATGACCCCCAATATATGCAGGATGAATCGCTGTTTTGAGCAAATACTACATCAAGAAAACCATCCATATTCAGGTCTGCAATTGAATGGTCATAGTTAGGAGAAGCCGGTAAATCCTGATAGGAGACAAAATTAGCCCCCCAGAAGATTCTAATAGTACCATTCTGATTATGGGAAACTGAAATATCAAGTAGACCATCATTATTCAAATCAGCAATGTTTATACCCGAAGCTATACCTGCGGGACAATTCAGGACATAGATGGGCTCAGTGTTTGCAAAAGGAGGTGGTCCAGGATAGATATAAGTGATTGTTCCTCCACTCACCAATATATCCAGATAACCATCATTATTGATATCACATGGCTGTAAATCCTGTGTATAGGGAGGACCATACTTTACCGAATCATCAGGTGTTAATGAATAACCGGTTGCCGAACCATAAAATATAGACCCCCGCCCCGGGTCATAAGATGCAATCAATATATCCTGATAACCATCGCAATTTAAGTCAGCAAGCGAGATACCCTGCGGATTTAAAGAGAATCCTGTAAGGTTTGTATAATTTGATGTATTAAATCCATTAGCGGAATTCCAATATATCCTTGCTGTGCCTTGTTGAAACCAATCAAGAACAACATCTAAGTACCCATCATCATTTAAATCCCAGTCTCGACCAATTATTCGCACCCCCCCTGAGAAAGGTGAATAGACATAACCACCAATCTCCCATCTTCTAATTTCCGCCGAGTTCCATTGGGTAGCAGTATCACCACCTAAATAGTAATACTCAAAGCCATCAACAAAATCTGAATGGTTCTTTTCAACCCAGACACCTTCAGCAAAAAGAATGAAAAACGGCAGGCACATCAAATACGAAAGATGGAGATAACCCACCATATTTCTCCCCCTTTTTACATTAACATTATAATCATTACTTTTCTCCCGTCAAGGTCCTTGTGCAAGCATAGAGGAACTAAATTATCAGTCTATGGACGAAATCTAAGGTAATCCTTTAAAGAAATGCAATACTCAAAAATCTATTTGATTACCCTGAGCAGATAAAATTCAGGAGGCGTTGTTTTATGGACAATCTCATAACGACTGGCGGCTTTTTGAATTACCGGAACAAGGTAGCGCGAAGTAGTACCTGTCCAGTAAAAATTGTCTAAGATAATGTAGTCAGCAATACTTATAGCATTGTTAATTTTCTCAATATCAGCAGTAAATGGATAACAGAAAGACTTATGCCGAGAAAGTAGATATACAAATTCTGGCTTACGTGCCATAATGACTTTTTCGCGGGGAATGTTTCTATTTATCCACTCAATTACTTCAAAATATCGTCGCCAATCTGTTGTATAACCTGCGAATTTATCTCCTTTGATATAAGCTAAATTATTAACGAGGGTTCTCTTTGCCTCAGGGATAAACCATAAGACATTAAGAAAAATCATAATTCCTGCTATAACTGTAACAAAATACTTTGATTTCAATTTTGTTTGCAACCAGAAAAGAATAACAAAAAAGTAGATGATAAACAATGGCAATACAGGTAGAAGGAATCGGTCTGAAGACCAAACCCGGGGCCAGATAAGAAGTATCACTATTGCGAAAATAAAATAAACTTCAACCAGAGAATAATTATTAATTCTTTTAATAAAACCCACAATGCTCAAGGAAAAAAAGACTAATCCAAAGACAACAAGAAGTATGTCCGATTGCAATAAGGGTAAAATCGTCTGTGGTATAATTGTAATTGAATATAAAAGAAAGTTCTGCGATATTCTTGATAATAAATCTAATACACCGATTTTACCAAGTTCCATTTGATATGGATTTTTAGCAAGTAACTGAGCAACATAACCGGTATTGTCAGGAATACGAGAACTTCTTATTTCCCAGGGGAAAAAGAAGGTCAGAAAGATTATCAAAAAAATCACCAAATTTAAATAGCGTTTTTTCAAAAAAGTATACACAATAAAAGCGAAGATAAGTGCTATTCCCGCGGTTCTAATGAAAAAGGCGTAGGTGGCAAAGATACTTGAAATGATAAAGTAGAGAGAGTTATTTTTAGCAGAATTTTTGAGCGAAAAATACAAGGCACCCAAAGAAAAGAATAAAAAAGGAATCTCAGAGAGAAGCCAATGGTTATAAATAATGAATATAGGAATAGATAGATAAAAAAGTACTACAATTTTTGCATGGTCTTTAAAGATTATTTGAATAATCTTGGTCATAAAAAATAGAGCCCCGGACCCTATTAACAAAATTAAAAATTTTAATATGATTATATTTTCGCCAAAAACAAGAATGAATATTGATAAAAGTAAAGGAAATCCAGGGGGATACTGTGTATGTAGTGGCTCTTCTGGCCGTTCAATATTCCTATAACCCTTACCAGAAATAATTGATTTAGCGAGTATTACATAGACCGCATTATCGCCACCGGTGAAGAGTTTTGGGTCAAATAAAAGAATAGAAAGAATAATATATATAATAAGCAATGTAAGAGTAGAAATATCTTTCTTTTTTGTCATGCTGACTGGATAGTATATTTAGAAACTGAAGCGTGTCAATAAAAAGGTTTATTAGATTTTGTATATTTGTCTATTTTATTATCACGGCCTTTTTCTTGGCGGTTTTGTGCTCACCATCATCAGCATAAAAATCAAAGACATAGATATAAACACCAGGAGCCAGCCTCTTACCCGCATCATTCTTCCCATCCCAGGGA
>JBDRWI010000040.1:0-22183 GCA_039802265.1 Caldifarciminota bacterium
CCCCAACCTTTATCCTCCCCCATCAAAGGGGGAGGAAGATGAAAATAAACCTCTTTTTGTTATCGTTGTCTCAATTGTAGCAAGCCAATCCATAAGAAATTCATCACAAAAGATTACCATTAAAATCACATGTTTCTGAACACCCACAAAATTATATCCTATATTTTATAACTGGACCATTCAGTCGGTATGCGCCAGTATCTTTTTCAAATAGTCTATGCGCCTTACCGGCATCGGGTCAACCCCGGTTATCTCTGCTAAGAAATAACTGGTAAAATCACCAAGCATAATTGTCCAGAATAGTTGTGTAATCCGGTTTTTTCCTAAAGGGAAGACCTTGATTATCGCAGTACCTTCAATCTCTTTCTTTATTATCGTCTCTACTATCTTCAGGCGCAGTCTATTTCGTGGATGGCAATTGGGGTCATCAAGAAGGATTATCAAGAGGTCTTTATTTAACTTTTTTGGTCTTCCCAGACCGACAATCTCATTATGATTCATCTCAGGGATTATATTGGTGTGGCATAATACCTTGGAATTCTCATTTAACTGACAGCGCCAGCGATTGGCAGCAACCAAAAAAGCCGAAGAGTTAGCATATATTACCGGCAACTTGCCAATTAGTTTTTTGGCAATTGCCCTTCCCCTCTTTTCTAAGTTATTTCTCTCTTTCTTGAGAAACCGAGAAAGGTGATATAGATTATTTACCGGGTTGTTTTTTAAAAATCCTGCCTGATGAAGATAAACGGGAATTGGTGTGAAGAGATAACCGAGTGCCCCGCGCGGTGGGAGCCCTCCTGGAATTTGAATTTTCGCCACCGCCTCTCTCTCCAACAACTCACCGTCGGATGCGATTATTATTATCGGAACCCTTCTCGTTTTTAAGATGCGATAGTTGGTGAGGGTCTCTTCAGTATTACCCGAATAGCTTATTAAAAATGCCAGGGTTCTTCTGCTATTATAATCGGGTATTGTATAATCTTTATTTACAATCAAATTAATTTCCGGATAGAGCGCCGAAACAATCTCGCCACTTATACCTGAACCACCCATACCACAGATTAAGATGCGTTCAAGTTTCTTATCTGATACCGCACGATGAAATTTGTGCCAATCAAAAGACTCCATCATCTTCAGTGTCCTTTCTATCTGGTCAGGCAGGGAATAGATAATCTCTCTCATTTCTTAATCGTCTATTTAATTATCTCTTCAATCTTGGGGAATCTTTTGCGCACTGCCCGATGCAGGTATCTTTTTACCTCAAGTGCGGTCCGACAATTCAGCGCACCCTGGGCAATCTCCTGACACATAGGCAGGGTAGTGGTCCTTAAAACCATCTTTGCCTTAGGAATTGCCGACGGACTCATTGATAGTTCATCAATGCCCAGACCAACAAGCAGGGGTATTGCCATTGGGTCCGCGGCAAGCTCGCCACACAAGCCCACCCAGATATTACCATTATGACCGGCATCAATTACCTCTTTTATCAATCGGAGCACCGCGGGATGGAAGTGGTCAAATAACTGACTGATCCTTTCATTTCCCCGGTCAACTGCCAGTGTGTACTGGGTAAGGTCGTTTGAACCAATGCTGAAAAAGTCCACCTCCTGCGCAAGATATGGACTCAATAATGCAGCCGAAGGAGTCTCCACCATAATACCCACCTGTATCTCTTCATCGTATTCAACTCCTTTTGCTTTGAGTTCATTCTTTACTTCCTGGAGAATCAGTTTTATCCTCTTTACCTCCTCATAGGTCGCAACCATAGGAAACATAACCTTTATATTTTTATTTACAGAGGCACGCAGGATTGCCCTCAATTGTTCCTTAAAAAATTCTTTTTCTTCAAGGCAGACCCTTATCGCCCTCCAGCCTAAAAATGGATTTGCCTCATGGTAATCGGTAAAAATCTTATCACCACCAAGGTCAAATGTGCGAATTATCACCGGTTGGGGTTTGATTACCCTTGCCAGGGCATTGTAAACCCGAAATTGCTCATCCTCAGAAGGACTTCCCCTCCGTGCCAGATATAAAAATTCGGTTCGGAAAAGACCAACCCCCCAGGCACCATACTTCTTGGCGTGTTCCGCCTCAGCGAAGAATTCAATATTTGCAGAAATATCAATATGTTTTCCATCCCTTGTCTCCGGGGGAAGTTCACAATAGGGCGTGAGCGCCTTTTCAATCTGGATGTTCTTTTTTTGCATTACCTCATAAAATTTAACCCGTCCCGGATTGGGATTGACAACCACAATCCCGCGGTTGCCATCAACAATTACCTTCTCTCCGGAATTGACCTTATTCAAAAGCCCTTCAACACCGAGCACTGCAGGAATCTCAAGGGCGCGGGCGGTTATTGCGGTATGTGAGGTCCGACCCCCGAGTTCCATTGCAATTCCCAAAACATTCTTAGGGTTGATCAGCGTTGCCTCTGAAGGGGGCAGGTCATGGGCAATAATTATTGAGCCTGATGGTGCCTCAATCACCGAGGTGTGGGCAAGTCCGAGTAGATTTTTAAGCACCCTCTGTGCTACATCCCAGATATCTATTATCCTTTCTTTAAAATATGTGTTTGCACTTGCCTCAAGTCGCTGGGCATATTCGCTGATAACCTGATGGTAGATATACTCGGCATTCTTCTTTTCACTGAATATCCTCTCCTTTACACTATCTATTATTGCCCGGTCCTCCAGCATCATTATCTGGGCATCAAGGAATTGCCCAAAGTCTTCACCAATCTCCTGATTTATCCGTCTTTTGATTTCACTCAGTTCCTGTTTAGTTTCAAACAATGCCTTCTCAAATCTGCTGATTTCTTCCTTCAGGTAGACCGATAAAATCGGAGTCTGAAAGACCTGAACCTTCTTTGCCTCATACACAAAGACATCACCAATTCCAATCCCCTTTGAGGCAGGTACACCCCTTAAAATCTTCTCCTTTGGCATCAGTCCTGTCCCTCTAATATCTTTCTTAAGGCGTTAAATGCCTCCTTCTCATCCTTGCCGTTGCAGACCATCGTCACCTTACTACCCTTTTCACAGGCAAGGGTAAGAATTCCCATAATTGACTTACCACTTACCTTAATTCCGTCCTTAATAAGTTCAACATTACAGCTGAACCTTTCGGCAAGTTTAACAAAACGGGAGGCAGGTAAGGCATGCAGACCATTTTCATTCAGTATTGTTAATGTCTCTTTAATCATAGGGATACCAAGGCAATAATTATTATCAAAAGAAAGATGATTGTCAAGATTAAAATCGGTGGTAGTCGTTTAAAAAGCAAGATGAGGAAAATTAGCGTCAAAGGAATAAAGATGAGGGATTTCGGGTCTTTAATCAAGATAATGGGTAAAATCCCGGCTCCGATTGCACCAATTATTTCAAAAACCCTTGTCCAATTACCAATCTGCTGCCTCAGATGAAAAGTAATATCAAACCCCTTATTATAGCCCTCTATAAATCCGATAATCCGATAATAAAAATGGATGATATTGTAAAGGACCAGGAATAACACCGGTCCAATAATGCCAAATCTTATACCCAAAATTACCGCGATTATAAGTAAGGCTGGTCTGATTGTCTGCCAGAACAGTGTATCTCCAAAGGAGGCAAGTGTGGTTTGACTCACAGTTATGAACTTCTTTATCTGCTCCGGAGATTCTTTCGAATCATAGGCACGCAATACTGCACCAATAATATATCCGGACATATAGGGATGGGTGTTAAAATATCCCTTGTGGATATGGATTATTTCCTTTCTCTTCTCTTTGGCAAATCCAAAGTAGAGATTGAAAAGGAATCCAAGCCCCTGCATCCAGTAGAATGACCAGGATGTCTGAATGAAGAGATTGGCAAATAATATCTTCAAAAAGCGAAAAAGACCAAGCTGCATATCAGTCCCAGAATTAAATAAAACAAATTTTTCTTTTTCATAAATAGAAAAATACCATTTGCCATTCCTATGCTTGCTACCAGTACTATAAATAGTTCCCGGTTAAAGGTCGTGAATTCATACCGAATGTGAATCAGCGATGCAGTCAAAAAAACTGGAAGGAGTAATATTATGCCACGCAGGTATGAGGATAAAATTCCGGACAGGTGGTAGAGAATGAGATTTTCTTCATTACGCATAAATCTATAAAAAAGTTTTTCATTCTGCTCTCTCACCCATATCTCAAGGGCAATTCCATAAACACCCGCCAGAAGCCCAAGAATAACAGCAATAAAAAATGCTGTCTGGGGACCATTTGAACCAAGCAGGATAAAATAGGCACCACATCCGGCAATACCGGCACCTTGCGTATCGGGCGGAATATCCCGGCCGATTGGTAGTCCGGCAAGAAATATTAGCTGAAAAGCAGAACCAAGTAATATCCCGGCCCTTATATCACCAAAGATTGCTCCCAAAATTGTTCCGGAAATTATTGGCTGGGAAATACCAAATTCTCCAATTGCATATTTATCAAGGAGAAGCAAAGCGCCTAAAAGAGCAAGGGTAATAATCAACATCCTGTAAGTATAAAGATTATCGTATCTTTGTCAACTAATTGGTAAATTCCCCTTTATCGTTATCTATAAACCACCAAACGGAATCCGACTTCCATGACCGCGGCGCATTTTGCCGCCACAGGCCGCCGGACGAATCTTTTTCTCCGGGCTTTAATTTTCCGTTATTATATGGTACTTACTTTCCGATCTGTAATAGTGGGATAAAATTCCTATCATAAGGTGCAATCACCACTGTATTATTGGGAGATGTGTAAAGATGCTGAAGATTTTCAAGATATTTCCAGGAAAGGTATGCCCGACCCCGGTCGCCAATAAGTGACTGGGCGATAATCTGCTGTGCCTCAGAGATTCCGCTTGCCTCTATCTTCTTGCGCTCCGCCTCTTTCTTTTCTTTTAATAATACAAATTCCATCTTCTGTGCCTCCTGTTCTGCCTCAAGTTTTGCCTCAATTGCATTCTTTACCTTTACCGGGAGGCTGATATTGCGTAAAAGGACTTTTTCAAGGACGATGCCACGCTTACCGAAGTCCTCAGCAAGTTGTTTCTCAATCTCATCTTCAAGCTCTTTTCGCTTTTCGGCATATATCTCAATTGCCTGATAATTTGAGGTTGTATTTCTTATTGCAGTTCTTGCGGCGGGACGAACAATCTTCTCTATATAATCCGGTCCAATCTTCTGGAATACAACCGCGGCCTCTTCCGGATTCAGGTGGTACCACACGGTCAGATCCATCTTTACCTCAAGACCGTCCTTGGTCAATGCGGTAATTGCATCATCCCCCTTTACCTGTCCTTCCTCATAGGCAATGGACATTGTATAAGCCTGGGTCCGGATACTCATTATATGCAGGTCAACAAAGGGATTTACAATATTCAAACCCTCATAAAGGGTTGCCTTTGTTAAGACCCTGCCAAAGAGAATTTGCACGCCAACCGAACCCGGTGGTACAATCCTCAATAGGGAGAAGAAGATTAGAAGGGCGCCAATAATACCTGCGCCGTAGCTCACATATCTCCTGATACGCAGTTTCTCATCAATGCGTCGGTCCTCATGAGTCACCTGATATAATGCCCGAAAAACAAAAAGACCGATGATGAGCAACAAGCCAAGAATGAACATAAGACCTCCTTGGATATATCAAATAAAAGGGTAAGATGGCTCAAAAAGGGCTTAAGAAGTGAGGGATGGCATAAATGGCAAGAAGACATAAATGGTAATCACTAATACCGGTAAGAAAGAAATTGGCTATCGGTTTCGGTTTAGAAATGCGATAGGGTTTAGTTATGGGACTTGGTAACCAACAAACGACAACCAATGGACTAATCTCGTTTCCAAACCAAAACCTAAACCGTTTATCATATCTTGCCATATTGGGCCCTGTTTAGCCTTCTATCCTTTTTTTACTTTACTATAAGTCTTTTAATTATATCCCAATGCAAATAAATATCAAGCATCTGTTATCTTGTTGTATTGGAATTTAAAAAATTCCAATACAAGAATAATGAAAATTTTCATTATAGAAAAGAATATGGACAAGATACATCTGGAATTTCTGATAGTTGCTGGGAAGCACAACTTTAAGATGGAGCGTCTCTGGGGGTTTCAGGGGTTCTCCCCTGATGTATCTTGAAAATCTTTAATAAATTTTTAAATGCCTGAACTTGCATTTTCCACTATGTTAAATATACTTGTCAAATGTCTGAGGAGAGAGAATTAATTGAGGGTGCAATAAATGGTGAAGAAAAAGCGTGCGAAAAGATTTTGAACCTTTATAAAGGCAGGATATTTAGTTATATCCTGCGAATGACAAAAAATTATGATGACGCCGAAGAACTGACATTTGAGACATTTATTAAATTTTTTAAAACAATAAAATCATATGACCAATCAAAACCCTTATCTTCCTGGTTATTCAGCATTGCCCACAATCTTGTTATTGATTTTTTTAGAAAAAATAAAATTGAATATGAATACCTTGATGAGCATTATGTAATTGCACCAGATTATATTGAAAAAGAGAAAAAATTGAGGGCGATTGAAAGGGCATTGGGTAATCTTGCACCAATTGACCGTGAGATTGTGCTTTTCTTTCATAAAGAAGAAAAATCTTATCAAGAAATAAGCGAAATTATGAAACTCCCCATCTCCACAATCAAAACTCGCCTGCATCGGGCAAGGAAAAAACTGAGAAAAATTATGAGTGCAAACCCTATTTGACTTTCACCACCTGCTTATAATATGAGACTCATTATATAGTATATGAATTTTTCAATGCAACACAATCAAACCACGGGAGGTATGATAGTTATTCGTTCTTAGCACAACAAAATAGGTCCCATTAGCAAGTCCAGAGGCATCAAGGTTTACTGTATGCACACCAGCTGATTTATCCCCAGCAATAAGGGTTTTTACCAGACGACCATCAGCACTGTGGAGTTTGAGAGAGATGTTGCCTGACACCGGTAGGGCATACGAGATAGCCGAATGATTGACAACCGGATTAGGGGTGATATTAAGAGCAAGTTTCTCTGGTGTCTCGGTATTGTTTTCCTTAATACCCGGGAGGACCGGATTATAGCCAACATACCAGCGGGCAAAAAAGTTATACCGCCAGAGACAGTAATATCATAATACAGGTCAAGCATCGGGTCGCTTATTGAGGAACCAAAGACATAGAAGAATCTGACAAGATTTGGATCCAATCTCTTGGAAATCTGCCAGAGACAATTATTATGGTCGGTAATGCTTCCGGTGAGATTCTGCGGGGTATGCCAGGATGTGCCATTATCAGTTGAATAGTTATAGTAAATATCCCAGATGGTATATTGACCAGTGTCACTGCGCACAATACCAAACAATGCCACAACATAATTACCACCAGCCGCAATTGTCGGATAGAAATTATAGACATTGGTTCCAGATTGGCCAACATCTATACAGTCGGCACCAGAGGCAATAGAGACATAGACCTTGCTCCGAAAAGGATAATTAGGATCATTACCATCCCAGTTATCAAAGACAAGAATTGGATTGCCAGCATCGGTGACCACAGTCTGCATCCAGCCAATGATATTACTTGGATACGGATTGGGCCAGTTTATAACCCAGGTAAAAGGACCGTTCCAATTTATTCCATCGGTTGTGGTTTTGTAATAGACATTCATAAGGGGATCATAATAGAAGACATAGGCAATCCCACTGAGTACTCCTCACTTTTTCTCCTCCCCCTTTGATGGGGGAGGATTAAGGTGGGGGTGATAAAGATGGATTTCTCTCTTGATTCTTTTTCAATTTATTTTAAAATCATGGCGGAGGCTTATAATGAAAAAATCCATTAAAATTTTCTATAAAACCCATAATCATATCCTTCAGCTAAAAAACTTTATGAATATCTTACTCTCACCGCTCCACAAAAACCCACTCAAGACCCTCCAATTGCTCACGGCAACTTTTGTTGACATCCGTAAACCAGTCCTGTGTGAATTGGCGCGCCAATTACCGGTTCCGGTTAAATTCAAGACTAATTTAAATAGACTCTGGCGTTTCTTTGCCAAAAGCAAATTTACACTTGAAGATGCTTACGCGGGTATCATTCCTTATTTTCTGGAGTGGCTCAAAAGCCGAAAGTATTTAGAGATTCTTATTGATTGGACGAAAGTGGGTAATTACTCGGTACTTTATTTATCCTTGCCTTACCAGAAACGGGCGATTCCGCTTTTTTGGCGGGTGGTTGATTATCTGAACGATGAGCATTGGCAGAATCGGGTTGAGCGTGAGTGTCTTGGGGTATTTATTAGTTTGGTGCCGCAGTATTTATGGAGGCAGATTGTGATTGTAGCGGACCGTGGTTTTGGGAAGGTAGAATTTATTAAGTTTTTGAAGGGTTTGGGTGTTAGTTTTGTGATTCGTGTGAAGGGTGATGTTTGGGTTAAGTATGGTAGATTTTCTGGCTGTATAAAGGGCATGCGTTTAGGGAAGAATGAAACAATGTGGTGGCAGGAGGTTTTGTATCATAAGGTGGTGCAGGAGCGGATAAATCTTGTTTTGAGATATGATTCAAATGATCCCTGGTATTTGGTAACTGATTTGGCTGATAGTGAGGAGGTGATAGTGATTTATGGGCATCGGATGCGGATTGAGGAGAGTTTT
Organism: Caldifarciminota bacterium; assembly: GCA_039802265.1. Lineage (GTDB taxonomy): Bacteria > Hydrothermota > Tepidihabitantia > SM23-42 > JAOAFX01 > JBDRWI01. The sequence goes on from JBDRWI010000040.1 coordinate 8,659, forward strand.
CGTGATTTCAAGAATGAGAGATGTTTTTCGTTAAGGGCGGCTGGTTTAAAGGGTGTTGTTAAGATGGAAAAGTTGATTTTAGTGGCTGTGGTTGCGTATATGTTTGTGATTCTTTTGGGTGCGGTTAGTGAACGGATAAAGGAGTTTATTGATTTGGTTTCTATGGTTAAAAAGGGTAAAAAGAAATTGTTAAGCAGTTTCCGATTGGGTTTAGAATTATTGAATAAGCTGGATTTATCCAAATACCCGTGGCTTTTTCATTTCAAAAAATTATGCCCAACCGAATCTTAAAAAGTAAGGAGATCTCAGCAATCATAAAACTTGACAATTAAGTAAATTTTCGGTATACTTGTCTCAAGGAGGCCTTAAATGAATTTAGGCTGGCAAGAAATACTACTGATATTGCTGATCGTGCTTCTTCTCTTTGGTGCGCGCAAGATTCCAGAACTCGCACGGAGTATGGGTAAAGGAATCCGGGAATTTAAAAAAGGTCTGCATGATATAGAAAGTTCCGAAGAGGAAGAGAAAGATAAGAAGGAAGAAAAACAAAATTGAAAATAAGTAACCAGCGTCTAAACCTTTTGACTATAAACTATCTTCAGGGAGAGGTGTCCGAGTGGCCCAAGGAGCACGACTGGAAATCGTGTTTCCGCTTAAAAAGCGGAACGCGGGTTCAAATCCCGCCCTCTCCGGATAAAATATTAAGATTTTAAATTTAGGAAAGGAGAAATATGTATTATAATGGAACAAAGGTATTTTTGCTTTCTTTTATTGTCTCCTTAATTACATCGGTTGTCGTGTGTGTTATATTCCTCTTTCTTTTACCATTGGGTAAGTCAGGGGAAGTGGTGATTCCTGACCTTACTGGCTCAACAGCAGAACAGGCCCGGGTAATTGCTGAAAATCGCGGTCTGTTGCTGGTTGTCGCTGGTGAAGAGGAAAGTGAGAAATTTGCCGAAAATCAAATCTGCCGACAGACGCCCCTACCTGGTTCCATTGTCCGCAGTAAGTCCACAATCACAGTGTTCATTTCAAAAGGTTCAAATATAGTTATAGTCCCGGATTTAAAAGGCCAGGGGTTGAGTGAGGCAACAGCCAGGCTTTCTGCCCTGGGTCTCAAACTTGGCGAGACCAGGTTTGAAGAAAATCCCGCTGTTGAGAAAGACAAGATTGTTTCAACAATCCCGCCCGCCGGTTCAAGTATCAAGAAAGGCGAAGCAGTAACTGTGGTATTGAGTCAGGGAGTTGAAGTTGTTGAAGTTCCCAGGGTTATTGGTCGTGCATTATCTACCGCAAAGCGAATCATTGAAGAAAAAGGGTTCGCGGTAGGGGATATCTCTTACGAAGTGAGCACCGAGTTTGATGTGGGAATTGTTATGAACCAGAACCCCCGGGCAGGAACAAAGGCAAAAAAGGGCACAAAAATTGACTTAATCGTTGCCACGGTCCTTGAAGAATGAAGCGCCCATTCGTTTATATAATTTTTATTCTATTATTTTTTGTTGCTGGAATATTAATTGCGAATTTTATCTTAATGCCGGCACTGGTGCGTACCGGTGAGGAGATAACTGTTCCCAATGTATGTAATCTTCCCCTTGATTCAGCAGTCGCGATACTCAAAGGTGTTGGGCTGCAGGGAGTAGTTACCGAAAGGCGATACGATAGAATTATTGAAGAGAATAGAATAATAATTCAGGAACCACTTCCTGATACAAAGGTGAAAAAGGGAAGGATTATTAATCTTGTAGTAAGCCTTGGTGTAGAAACCGTGGCCATTCCTGACCTCTCCGGTATTGAATATGAAAAGGGAAGGCAGATAATTGAAAGGATCGGTCTGGTCATCGGTAGGGTGGACTCCCTAATCTCGGACTCAATTCCGCCGGACCGGATTATTAAGACAATCCCGGGTCCAGAAATTGAGGTGAAGCGAGGTGACGAGGTCAATATTGTTATAAGTAAAGGAAAGAGCCTAAGGATGCCCAATCTCTTAGGAATGAAAATTTCCGCGGCAGAGGAAGTCTTAAAAACGATGAATCTCAATATTAGAGAAGTTATTGAGAGCGAGGGGAGCGGAGAAAAGGGAACTGTTATTGTTCAGAATCCCGAACCGGATCAAGCGGTAAATCCCGGAGACTCAGTAAGCCTTATTATCATCAAGTGAAGATTGCCCCTTCCATCATTGCTGCTGACTTTACCCGGTTGAGTTATGAATTGCGAAAGGTTGAAAGGGCCGGTGCCGATCTCATCCATCTTGACATTATGGATGGCGTATTTGTTCCCAATATTACCTTTGGGCCAATGCTTGTTAAAGCAATAGATAAAATGACCAAACTTGACCTCGATGCCCACCTTATGATTGTCAATCCTGAGAAATATTTTGACCGATTCATTGAAAGTGGCGCAGACTGGATCTCCTTCCATGTTGAAACGGTTAAGGATGTAAAAAAAAGTATAAGCTTTTTGAAAAGTAAAAAATGTCTGGCAGGTGTCGCAATCAATCCTGAAACACCATTAAAAAAAGTTCTAAATTTTCTTGAATATCTTGATTATTTATTGATAATGACTGTCCACCCGGGTTTTTATGGTCAGAAATTTATTCCTGAAATATTGAAAAAGATTGAACAGGCAAGGAAATTTATTGACCAGAATAGGCTGAAATGCCTGATTCAGGTTGATGGTGGAGTTAATGGCGAAAATGCCTGTATCATTGCCCGCGCTGGTGCTGATATTCTCGTTGCCGGTGCCGGGATCTTTATGACCGGAAACTATAAAAGGGCAATAAAAAATCTACGATGTTTGAAAGTTTAATTGACCGATTTCAAATTCTCAAGCGTAAGATTTTAGGTTATGGTAGAATCACCAAAACTGAACTTGATACTATCTTAAGGGATATAAGGATCGTCCTTCTTGAAGCTGATGTCCACTATCTTGTAGTAAAAGAATTTATTGATAAACTACAAAAGCGAGCTGAGTCAGCCCAGCTTTTGAAAAGTCTAAACCCGGGCGAGTTAGTTCTAAAACTTGTTTATGAGGAACTCGTTGTCTTGCTGGGGAAAGTTCCGCACCAGTTAAATTTGAAGGGTGGCGAGACTACAATTTTGACACTTTACGGCTTACAGGGTGTTGGTAAGACTACAACTGCAGCAAAGATTGCATTTAGATATAAGAAAGCGAATCCCTTGCTTGTTCCAGCTGATGCGAAAAGACCGGCAGCCGTAGAGCAACTTTTCCAGCTGGCAGAAAGAAACAATATACCCGTTTTTCCACTGCAAGACAATAACCCAATCCTGACGACAAAAACGGCAAAGGAATTCGCCCGCAAAAATGGTCATAACCTTTTGATCATTGATACTGCAGGTAGACTACATATTGACGATGAGCTAATTGATGAATTGAATGAAATCAACAAAGTAACGATACCCAACTACCGACTTCTGGTTGCAGATGGTATGACCGGTCAGGATGCAGTAAGTCAGGCAAGGACATTTAAAGACAAGGTCGGTCTTGATGGTGCGATTCTTACCAAGATGGATGGTGATGCCCGTGGGGGTGCTGCCCTCTCCATTACCTATACCACCGGGGTGCCAATATTCTTCATCGGTACTGGCGAATATATTGATGGGCTTGAAGAATTCTATCCGGACCGTATTGCCCAGCGGATTTTAGGAATGGGTGATGTGGTAAGTCTTGTAGAAAAGGTAAAGACCGTTGAAAAGGAATTTGATCAGGCAAGACTAAAGAAAAAGATTGCCCGGGGCGAATTAAATCTTGAAGATTTTATGGAACAGATGCGGGCAGTAAAGAAATTAGGTCCCATTTCTAAACTTGCCGGTATGCTACCGGGTGTGAAAGAGGTAGACATAAATGAAAAAGAGCTAAAAAAGATTGAGGCAATAATAAATTCAATGACAAAAGAAGAACGCCAGCATCCTGAGATAATAGATGGTTCAAGGAGGCGCCGAATTGCCTCGGGCAGTGGCACAAACGTTGCCGAGGTAAATCAATTGTTGAAACAATTCTTCTATGCCCGGGATCTACTAAAAAAGATGTCCCAGGGAAAGATGCCCTTTAAGTTAAAATGAGACCTTACCAAAAGAAACCAAGAAGATGCTTAGTGGCTTACAATATCCCCGGGATTAAGAAGCACGACTCTTTGAAGGTGGGTCTTCATCCTTAATTAATATCGATAAACCCATCTTTGTCACTTGATAACTAAAATGAAGCAGGGGCATCATTCAAGGTTCTTACCGTAATTTTGTATCCGCCAAGGCTTTCGGAAAGTTTTTGTTTACCTCCAATATCAAACTCATTGAATTTCTCCGGTGATAAAATGGTTAAATAGATCGGTAAATACTACTGATTCATTACGTTTTTGATGCGATAATGGATGGAATAAAAACAGGCAACCGGGGATAAATTCTTATAGCCCCGGGGTTATCGATATCTTAAAAGAGTCCGAATCCCTTAGGGTCAATATCAATTGACTAAAAATTGAAACTGGGTATAATAGCTTATGAGCCTCGTTTTGCTAATGCTTATTTTATCGCAACCGCTTGCTTCGGCATTAAATGATACAATTATCATAAAAGAGTGGTGGTATCTGGGTCCATTTTCTATCGGTCCCCGTGAAGGAATTACTGGTTTAGATTTTGATTTTTCCGACGAAAATTTTCAGCCGGACACCACCGCCCGTTATCCAAGTTTTTTGGTGTCGGAGGGATTTGTTAAATGGAAAAAGATAAAAACTGACGATGCCCGTGTTTCGATTGAATATGAAGATTTATTATGGGATACAATTAAGAATTATTACGGGGTAGCGGGATTGCTGTGTGCAGGTATAGTCTATGGTGAATTTGAATCTTCAGAAAGGGTGCGCGGCCTTGTTAATGCCCGAGAAGTAGGTTCCTTTATCTTGAATGGCAGGACCTATCCCGGGGATATATATGGAGATGGTTATATTCAAACTCCAGTTATTTTAAATAAAGGTAAGAATAAAGTTATCTTAAGACCAAGTGGATACGGTGAAAATACATTCTCTTTTAAGATTTTCACCAACCCTGAACCGGTAATTATTGTCAAAGATATTACATTACCGGATTTTATCAAAGGTGATAACTACTCAGGCTATATCGGTATTCCAATTATGAATACCACCGAAGATATAATTGAGAATATAAGGATTGAAGTTACAGGAGATAATATACTCAGGGCAGAAAAGAGGATCTCAAGACTTGAACCATTTTCATTAATAAAGGTTCCCCTTTCACTAATCGGTCAGGTCGCAAATACTGATAGTGTGCTGATAAGAATTTTTGTAATGTATAATTCCATTGTCACCTGTGATTCCTGCTGGATAAAAGTAAGAAATTCTAATGAACCTTATGTGAAAACTTTTATCTCAAGAATTGATAACTCCTGCCAGTATTATGCAGTTCTTCCCCCAAAAGACTACAACGCCGATTCTACCTATGCCCTCATTATGTCCTGCCATGGCGCCGGGGTTGAGGCGATAAACCAGGTGAAATCATATTCACAAAAAGACTGGGCCTATGTTGTTGCCCCGACAAACCGCAGGAGATTCGGCTTTGACTGGCAGGACTGGGGAAGACTTGATTTCCTTGAGGTCCTTGAGGACGTCCAAAAAAATTTTAAGATTGACCCGCATAGGATCTATCTCACCGGTCATTCAATGGGTGGCCATGGTGTCTGGCATATAGGTTTATCCCATCCTGATTTGTTTGCGGCGCTTGCCCCGAGTGCTGGCTGGACGAGTTTTCCATTGTATATTCCTTGGTTTTTGCAGAGAAGTGAAATCTTTGCTGAGCCTGAACAGATAAAATATCGGGATATGGTTCTGAGAGAAGATATTACACCAGTTTTTTTAGAAAACGCACTAAATTTGCCTATTTATATTCTACATGGTGGAGCCGATGATAATGTTCCGCCGATTCAAGGACGGATGATGGCACAGTATTTGAAAGAACTCGGCTACGATTTTGTGTATAATGAAGTCGGAGGCAAAGGACACTGGTGGGATATTGATTCAACCCCAGGTGTTGATTGTGTTGATTTAAAAGAGATGATGGATTTTCTGAAAAGTAAAAAGAGAAATCCTTATCCGCAAAAGATCCTATTCAAAACCACCGACATAGCCCATTCAGATAAGGCATACTGGATAAGGATTGATGAACTGGAAGATATTTATCAGGATGGTATGGTTGAAGCAATGGTAGATACAAACTATGAAATAAGGGAATTTTTTGGAAAAAATCGGCCATTATTTTTTTACTACAAAATTGAGACGAGAAACATTAAAAAATTTTCAGTGTTTATGAGAATAACCGGGAGGAAGCCTGATTATTTAATTTTTGAAATAAACGGAAATAGAGTGGGTAAACTTAGGTTTAAAGGTCAGGAAACTGTCTGTTTTCATAAAGATGGAGAATTATTCAAAATTATAAATCTCCCCAAAAGAGACAATAAAAAAACAAGAGATTTACACGGTCCAATCAAGCAGGCATATTTCAGTCCATTTATCCTGGTCTACGGTACAATTGGTGATTCAGTTGATACTGAAAACAATCTCCACCAAGCAAGGTTGCAGAGTTATACCTGGTGGATAAGGGCAAATGGCTACACTGAAATCATACCCGACACCGAAGTAACTGAAGAACATATGGGAAAATTCAATCTCATATTATTTGGTAATTCTCAAACAAATGCCATCATAAAAAAAATAAATAATAAACTACCAATAAATTTCAAACAAATCGGCCTCAACGAAGATTATATTGCAATAAAAAAGAAAAACCTAAAACAAAAGGACCTATGTCTGATTGAAATCTATCCAAATCCCTTGAATCCAGAAAAATTTGTATTATTATATTCGGCAACAACAAAAAAGGCACAGAGTTATCTTGGTCTGTTTTCTCCAATCTATTCTGGTTCCGGTCTGCCCGATTTTATAATCTGGAACAGATCGGCAACAAGGTACGGCTGGGGTGGCATTGTCTCCGCGGGTTTCTTTGACAAACATTGGCAGATTGAAAGAAATCTTATGTATCTGGAAGATTGAAGACTATTGAAAATTGATGGGCAAGAGAGAATTTAGTCCAGACAAAAGAATAACCAATTTCATATTCTTCAAGTTTGATTAGTATTCCTCCCGAAAGATTCAAATCAGCGGTGCTAAAATTTTTAACTTCCGGTAGTGGCGCAGTATATTTTATTCCAGTGAAGATCTTAATGTTTTGATACCAGTATAATAGACCACCCTTCAGTTCAATCTCTGGCGCCTTTACCTCAAGGAAAAGGTCAAAACTGTCGGTTAGGGTAAATCTTATTCCATTTACTATTGAGATGGGAGTTGACTGATGGTAGGTAAATTCTCTACCAAAATTGTCAATCTTGGATCCAATCAAAAATCTGTCCGATTTGAAATAAGAGCCAATCCCCCCGCAAAGGGCAAATAGTGACACCGAATCAATCCTCTCCTGAAAAACTTTGATATCAAATCCGAAAGAGCCAATCCTTATTGCCCCGGCGACTGTCAGGTCGTACGGTGCGAATCTATTCGTTGGAATTCCAAATTCATCATAACCTTGGATAATTCCGTAATTAAGATAATTTAATCCGAAAGAATAATTTTTATATGTTCCTCCCAGACCTGCAAGATTTGTATTATAAAACCAGCGACTCAGAGTAAAATTAATTTTGGTTTCTTGCATTAATGCCGGGTTGTGAAATACCGCAAGTCCTTCATCTACGATACTTACTACACCACCGAGTCCAGAAGACATGACACCGGACGGTAACTCCAGAAAGTAACAGGAATTGACGGAAAAGATTAGATACAAAAATAGATTCATTTTACAACCGCCATTTTGCAATGATGATATTTTCTCTCATACTTGGTTTCGATCTCAAGATGAACGAAATAAACACCTACACCCATATTCTTATTTCTTATGGTTACACCCTGTGGGTTTGTTGTTGTCATTTCAAACATTCGCTGACCCGCAATATTGGTTATCGTAATCCTTGCCTTCCGAAAATCCTCATAAAAGGGAAAGACAATGCGGGCTTCTTCCTGAATCGGGTTAGGATAGATTACCAGGGGTTCTTGGGTGCCGGTGCTTACATAATGGTCAAGAATCTGAACATATACCGGCAGATGGTCTGAGGCATAATATAGGGCATCTGCCACCTCGTCTGAAACTGACTGGTTGATGCCACTGTTGATTGACTTGTTAAAATGATTTGCATCGTTACCAAAGACAGTGTAAGATTCCCTGGGTAGAAAAAGGTCCGCTGTATCCAGAAGACTTGGTGTACAGAAAATCAGGTCAAAGCGATCATCAAGACCACCACCGGCACCACCGTCAGGCAGGTCTTCATTCCTGGTTGACTGAGTATGGAGATAAGAAAAAGAGGAATTTTCATGCCACATTCCTGGGATACCAATAGGGTCACATAATCTCCCGGTGCCCGGTTCGGTACTATCAATAAGTTTTTTATAGGCTGGTTCATCATAATAAAAATTGAAGTCACCCATTACTAAAATCTCCCTGCCATTTGCTATCGTATCAAGGTGTGTCCTTAAGATTGTTGCCTCCTGAAGTCTTGTGAGTTCATTATCTGAACCGGTTCCTGATTTGAAATGGATAGAAAAGAGATACAGTTCTTTTTGTGAATCCTTGATTCTGAGGTGATACTGAGCGATATCGCGATTGACCGTAGCAAGATATATTGCGTTGACAAAGGAAATTTTATCATTGCGGTAAAAAAGGGCATTGTCAGTATCCGGACCGTCGTGGAACTCGCAGGCTGAAAATTTGGACTCTTTATAATTGAGAACTGAATCAAGGAATAAATTTACTCCATACTGACTCTGCATCTCCTGAACTAAGAGCACATCTGGTTTTAGATAATCCATCACCGTGCGAAAATCATCAAGCCTCTGGAACCCATAACTGTTGGGAAAGTTAAGAATATTGTAGGTAGCGACCTTTATCTGCCCGGCACTTAAAATGGCACATATCAAACTTGTAAAGATTGAAAATGATTTAAAGAATGAAGCAGCTGAATCGAAGGTGTTCAGTAATGAAGGTGAGTTATTTTTTAAATCGGGCAATATCAACGATTCTACCTTCAATGCGTCCTTCTATTGGCGAATGCCGTTTTATGTATTCGGCAATGATATGGCGCAGATAGGTAAATGTCTCGGTTATTTCCCTTCCTTCTTTAAATATGGCATAGTCTCCCCCTCCGGCCGCCAGGAATGAGTTCGTTACCAAAAGATATTCACGACTGAAATCGAAGGGTTGACCATTGGTTTGCATAATTTCTATAACCCGTTCATTTATGGGTCTTCTCGAATCGTATTTAAATTTTAAGCCCGAAACCTGGAATATTGCATGGTGGCCATTTACACCCACTTCCAGCACCTTTTTTATCTGCTCTCCACTCATCTTCATCAAGACAGCCGTATTGGAGAGGGCATCAATGTAGTAACAGTCCTTGTAGGTAATTTCGCCCTTGGGTAGATTTGCCCTGATTCCGCCGGAATTATGAATGGCAATGTCTGTTCCAAAATATTCACGCATCGCATCGGTAATTAAATTACCGATAGCCGATTCCTCAAAACCAGTCCTTATCAATTCCTCTTTTGAATAACCAATCACTTCATCAAAACCCTTTTTGGTTATCGCATCCCATCTCTGGATAAGTCCTACCATTGCAGTATCATCTTCAAATTCATCGCTAAGCAAATCAACAAGCATCCCATTGTAGTTAGCGATTTTTTTAGTCTTCCTGTCTATCTTCAAATCTAAGAATCCGATACTGCTTAGATGACCATATGCCTGACAGATGATGGTATGGTTTATTGAATCTTCGTAAGGCTCTTCCAAGGCAGTTGCACTATGGGAACCAAATATCACATCAATGCCCGCAACAGCTTCTGCAAGTCTCTTATCATGGCGTAAGCCAATGCCGGTCATAGCGAAGATCAGATCAACGCCCTTTGACTTCAGTGTATCAATGTATCTTTTTGCGGTTTCAATTTCTGAAAGCACATCGTGGTTTGCAAAACGCGCCGGCGTTGTCATTCCTTCCATATATTCAGTGAGCAATCCAAAGACTCCGATCTTCAATCCATCAAAGTCAAGAATCGTATAGGGTTTTAGATAGTCAACATTCTTTTTTGAATCTTCATATACAATATTGCTACAAATATACTGGGCGTTGACACTATTAACAAAATCCTTGAAAACATCAACACCCAGGTCATAATCATGATTACCCGGTGAAAGTAAATTGTAACCACAGTAATTAAAATAATCCGCCACTGCCTTGCCTTTTGAGAACTCCCCAATGGGTGAACCCATAAATGCATCGCCCGTATCTAAAAGCAAAAAACCATAACCTAAACTCTCTGCCTCTGCTCTTTTTTCTTTTATAAATGTCGCTGCGGCTGGTGCATTTCCAACCGGTGGCGGAAAGTATGGATTCATCCACCAGGCTGCTGAAGGCAGCAGGGCACCTTCAATATCGTTTGTATACAAAATATACAGATGTTCCGGAAAGGAGAATAAAAAAGAAGCAAGAAGAATAAATAGCCCACTAAGGCGCATACCCATTTTATTAATAAAGACCGTTTGCATTGGATTTTTGAAATACCAAGGTCTTAGAATGAAAGACCAAGAGAAAAGAGGAGATGGCACAGAGTTTCATCAAAGAGGTATTTTTCAGAGATATCCAATCCACCAAAATCGGTATTTGCATAATTCCTTTTGCCATACCCAAAGCCAATATCAAAACAGTAATTCTTGATATTGGTACCAAAACCCAGTGTCAGATTGGTGGTCCAGATTGACGGTTCCCGATAATCGGGAAAAAGGCAAAAGCCATATCTCAGTTTATGTTTAAAGATAATGGTGTGTTCTATACCAAACTTATAGACATAGATTGGCCTATCCCATTTTTCATAGCCAATTTCAATAAGAAATTTTGTAGGAATTCTATTGGGTGGCTGAAATGCAATCCCCGTAGTATGCGACCCTGGATATATGAAAGAACCTGAATCACTCTTCAACTTGTATCGGTCAGCATAACTGTAGCCCAGTGTGAGGTTAATGAAGGGAGTTAAGAGCAACCCCCATTTTATCCGCCTTCCATCAAGGTGGTGTGCTATGTTTACAATAGAATCTCTTCCCTCAGGAAATAATCTTTTAAATTCCCTTTCTATCTTCCCATATAAGAAGTCTTCTTCAACTCCTATTTTTAGAAAATGACTGCTCACGGAAATGATTGGTGCTGCAGAAGAGACGCCACCGTTATAATGGTCCTTGACAATTTCTGTAATCTGGTAGAAATCATCCCGATATTCATAGTAGTACAGATAATTGAAATCCCAGAGTGGCTGATATCTTAGCCCCAATCTTAGAAATTTCAATGGCAGAGTCAATGCCATCAAACCCGGTGCTACATTATTGATGTGATTATTGGCGATGGTGGAAACACCGACATTATTGCCATAGGAATCATAGACCCTTAACCCTCTCTTTTCAATACCAGAATAGATAAGACCATTTAAATAAAGAGAGATTTTGTCGTTCAAACCAGTACCGGCTGGATTATCTCCATTCTCAAAAATTACAGACACACCGCCCAATCCCAGTGAATTCGCCCCCGTGTAATATATTCTATCACCCTGTTCATTAACCCCGGGTAAAGTATAATTAATTAAAGAATAAAAAAGTAGTAAAATAGCATTCATAACCTTATGGCACTAAAACCGCGGCAGCAATCACGGTAGTCCACAGGCCATATTTATCCCCAATTGCGGTTTGCGTCATATTCATCGTCTTAACAATTTTCGTAGAGATCTTCCAGATTTCTTTACGCTCATCGTAACTGATATCAGGGTCAAAGGGAACACCCAATGTTGTTGCGAGCATCTGTGCGGCGAGGTCTTCGGCTTTATCCCCCGCCTTTGACTCAGTTTCTCCATAAGAGTGGTATTCAGAGAGGTAGCCATATTGATTCTTTTCCGCCGGGATTGCCACACCGATTGCTGCTGCAATCAGACGATGCGGTTCATTAGTACTACATTCAGATATCACAGTATAAACAATCTCGCCGGGTGAGAGGTATTGTAATCCCATTGCCTTGGAGACAAGTTTTGCACCGGGTGGAAGAATACTTGATACTCGCACAATGTTGAACTGGGCAATTCCTGCGTCCCGGAGTGCGGCCTCAAAGCTTGCCAGTTTCTCTTTGTGCCGACCAACACCTTTAGTTAAAAAAACTCTCTTTGGTATTATCATTTCTCTATCTGGAGCAGACCAGATTTGAACTGGCGACCTTCTCGCTGCGAACGAGACGCTCTCCCAACTGAGCTACTGCCCCGAAATTGGTTAAATGGTTAAAATTCATTGAGTTGATTATAATAATTTTTTTTAAAAAGTCAATATCTCTGTGCAAAATTTTTTGCTGTAAAAGTTTACTCCCTGATTAGAGTTTATTGAGGAGAAATCTATGGTAACGATTTTAGTTTCCCAAAATCATCTCAACAATTTCCCTAATTCAAAAATTTAAAAGGACCACTCACCACTATCCTCTCCCCGCACAATCAGAATTTTCTCAACCTTGCAGTCTTTTTCACCAGCGAGAACCAGAAAATAAATGCCCGAGCCGATGTTAGATGTATTGAGAGGGTGAGAATGAACTCCCTCATCAACGATTCCCCTGGCAATCTCCAGAACTTCTCTTCCAGTGATGTCATAAAGTTTCAGGTAAATGCGCTGTGTCTCAGGAATGGTATATTGAATTTTAGCATTCTCCGTGATAACATTCGGCAAAACCATCAACTTTAACCCTTTACCTTCCACCTTCAACCTTTCGCTTTCTTTAATCCCGGTTGAACTCAAACTAATCACAGCAAAATCACCCCAAGTAATGCTGTCGCAAATGGTTCCCGCAGCATAGATATTCCCATCTAAGCCATAAACTACCGAATGAGCAATATCGCTATAATTCCCATATCCATGTTTTTTATAAGTCCAATTCTGCGTGCCATTGTCTGTAAAGCTGATTACAGTGAAGTAACTTTCCCCACCTTGCCAGGTATTAGATGTTATACCCCCAGCATAGATATTCCCATCATTGCCATATACAATTGATGTCCCAAATCCCCAGGTTGTGTCAATATATTGCCACCGATAGGTTCCAGAATCAGAGATACTCTCGACAAGAAAAAAAGGAATATCCCAGCCAACATCGCCAGCCCCATAGAGATTTCCATCACCACCATATACGCCGCCTGCAAAACGACTAATACCCGCGGAGCTTATATATGTCCACCGTTCGTTTCCAAGGTTGGTCAGAGAAATTGCAAGCCCCACGGTAAAGACTTCGCCAGAGCCCCCAAGATAACAGGTGCTACCGAATATATAGAGATTATCATCTGAACCATAGACAATACAATTGCCATAATCGTAAGTGCCACCGGGTCCATTATATA
>JBDRWI010000041.1:0-21871 GCA_039802265.1 Caldifarciminota bacterium
AGGAGGTGGAGATTGTGGGTTTTGGTAAGCAGTTTAAGACGGTGGCGACTTCGTTAGAGATGTTTCGTAAGACATTGGATAGTGCGGAGGCTGGTGATAATGTGGGTATTTTGTTGCGGGGTGTGGGTAAGGATGAGGTTTATCGTGGGATGGTGGTGAGTAAGCCGGGTACGATTCATCCGCATCATCGGTTTAATGCGGAGGTTTATGTTTTGAAGAAGGAGGAGGGTGGTCGGCATACGCCGTTTTTCAGTGGTTACAGGCCGCAGTTTTATATGCGGACGACGGATGTGACGGGTGTGGTGAAGTTGCCTGAGGGTCGGGAGATGGTGATGCCGGGTGATAATGCGAATTTGGAGGTGGAGTTGATTACGCCGGTGGCGATTGAGCAGGGTTTGCGTTTTGCGATTCGTGAGGGTGGTAAGACGGTTGGTGCGGGTGTGGTCACCAAGATAATAGAATAATCGATTTAATGAAGGGAAGATAGATGCGGATTATAATAACCCTTGCCTGCACCAGTTGTAATAACCGAAACTATACAACGACAAAGGACAAGAAAAAACAGGCACGATTGGAGATTAAGAAATACTGTAAATTCTGTCGGAAGCACACGGTGCATAAGGAAGTAAAATGATTCTGCAGGATTTCAAAAATCTGAAGTACCTTAAAGCCCAATTGATTAGGTTTTTAGGCGTTTAGGTATTTTGAACTTTAGGCATTTATAATGTTCAGGCCTGTAGCTCTAACGGTAGAGCATCCGGCTCCAAACCGGAGGGTTGGGGGTTCAAATCCCTCCAGGCCTGTCTGAGGTCTCAGTGTTTAAAAAAATAGTTGATTACCTAAAGGATATATATAGAGAAATGCGCAAGGTAACCTGGCCAACGCGGAATGAATTGGCAAGCTCTACCCTGGTAGTAATTGTGATTTCAGCGGTTGTTGCCCTCATCATCTTCGTCTTTGACCGAATTTTCGCCCTGTTATTGGGCATCATTGTCCGATAAATATGGACTGGTTCGTCGTTCATACCTACACTGGACAAGAACAAAAGGTAAAGAAGATTCTGCAGAGATTTATTGCAGAAAAGAAACTCGAGGCGTATTTTGGACGAATTATAATTCCGGTGGAAAATCTCGTAAAGGTAAGAAAGGGGAAAAGGGTAATTGAGGAGAAGCGCCTCTATCCGGGTTATATCGTTATTGAGATGGTTCCCAATGATGAGACACTGCGGCTGGTCAATTCAGTCCCCGGAGTTACGCATTTCCTCGGTTCAAAGCATAAGCCGACTCCTCTGCGTCCCGAGGAGGTGGAAGCCCTGCTTACCCAGGTTGAGGAGTCTAAACAGAGAGTTGTTACCAAGATTCCTTTTACCAAAGGTGAGCGCGTAACAGTGATTGACGGACCATTTACCGATTTTATCGGAACTGTGGAAGAGGTCTATCCCGAAAGGGAGAAGGTAAAGGTAATGGTGATAATCTTTGGCCGGCCTACGCCAATTGAACTCGGTTTCCATCAACTGAAGAGTTTTTAATTGAAGGAGTAAGAAAATGGCAAAAAAGGTTGTCGCAATAGTTAAATTACAATTGCCGGCGGGTGGTGCCTCGCCAGCGCCTCCAGTTGGACCGGCCCTCGGACAGCACGGGGTCAATATAATGGAATTCTGTAGGGCCTTTAATGCCGAAACCAAAAATATGGCTGGGCTTATTGTCCCGGCAGTTGTTACAATCTACAATGACCGTTCTTTTACCTATGTTCTGAAGAGTCCGCCTGCAGCAGTCCTCTTAAAGCAGGCAGCCGGAATTGCAAAGGGATCGGGTGCACCGAATCGGGATAAAGTCGGTAAGGTAACAAAAAAACAGATTGAAGAAATCGCCCAGCGTAAACTAAAAGATTTGAATTGTGATTCACTGGAAAAGGCAGTAAAGATTATTGAAGGTACCGCAAGAAGTATGGGTATTGTCGTAGAGCAATAAATGGAGAAGGGTTATGAAACGCTCCAAACGCTATAAAGCTCTGAAGTCACAGTTTGATTCACAAAAGAAGTATCCCCTGGACGAGGCAATTGAATTGGTGAAGAAACTTGCCAATGCGAAATTTGATGAATCAATAGACCTGGCGATAAAGCTGAACATAGATGTAAAGAAACAGGACCAGCAGGTACGGGGTGCCTCCAGTCTACCCCATGGAACCGGAAAGACAAAGAGAATTTTGGTTTTGACCAAGGGAGAAAAAGAAAGGGAGGCAAAAGAGGCCGGTGCTGATTATGTTGGATTAGAGGAGTACGTTGAGAAGATAAAAGGAGGCTGGCTGGACTTTGATTGTGTGATTGCAACTCCAGACGCAATGCCGGAGGTAGGTAAACTGGGTAAAATCCTCGGTCCCAAAGGTCTGATGCCCTCACCTAAAACCGGAACCGTTACTTTTGAAGTGAGTACTCAGGTGAAGGCATTCAAGAAGGGCAAGGTGGAGTTCAAATCGGATAAAGGCGGTTGTATTCATGTTCCGGTGGGCAGGGTTTCATTTGAAACCGCAAAACTGAAAGAAAACATTCATACTTTTATTGAAGATTTAATGGCTTTAAAACCACCAAATGTTAAAGGTCAGTTCATAAAATCAATAACACTATCTTCAACGATTGGTCCAGGAATAAAAGTTGATGAAAAACAGCTAACGAGGGGGTCCTGATGCCATCGCCGAGGAATATTAATTATCTCCAGAAGACTCTCCAACTCTTCAAGGAAGGAAAGGCGTTTTACTTTACCGATTTTAGTGGAAGTACGGTGCAGAAATTAGAGTCCCTGCGCCGGGAATTAAAGCAGAATAAGGGAAATTATCTTGTGGTCAAAAATACCCTGGGATTGATTGCATTGAGAGAGATGGGATTTGATGAGAACCTCTTAAGGAGTGTCCTATCCGGACCAACGGGAATTGCAATCGCCTATGATGACCCGATTGTTCTGGTAAAGGCATTAAAGGCTAATGAAGGGATAAGGATTAAAGGGGGAATAATTGAAGGAGTATTTTATGATGCCCAGGGTGTTTCAAGGTTTTCTGAAATACCATCAAAGGCCGTATTATATCGTCAGGTTATAGGTTCACTCAATATCTTGGGAAATCTGACGAATTCCTTAAAGTCAATTTTGGCCAACTTAATTTATACACTAAACGCATTGAAAGATAAACAGGATAAAAGAGACTGAAGGTCGTATACTTATGGACTTCATCAATTACCCACAATGGGTGATGAATTTGAAATAGGAGGCAAAATGACAACAAAAACAAAAAAGAACATTGACGAACTGGTTGATGAGATAAGTAACCTAACCGTTCTTGAACTTTCTGAACTGGTGAAGGCACTTCAGGATAAATTTGGTGTCTCGGCAGCGGCTCCAGTTCAGGTAGTTGCCCAACCAGAGGGCGGTCCCACTGCGGCGAAACCAGCGGTGGAAGAAAAGAGCGAATTTACAGTAACAATAACCGCCTGCGGTGACAAAAAGATTCAGGTATTAAAGGTCTTAAGAGAACTAACCGGCCTTGGGTTGAAGGAGGCAAAGGATATTGTCGATAATCTTCCCAAGGTGGTAAAAGAGGGTGCTACGAAGGAAGAAGCCCAGAACTTCAAGACAAAACTTGAAGAGGTGGGAGCGACGGTTGAGATAAAATAAATATGGTCATTGGGTTAGGGTGGAAAATCTGAGATTTTTCGCATACTAACCCAATAACTGCAAACTATAAGGCAGGAGGTTTATGAGAAATATCGTTGATTTTTCAAAAAGAAAGAGCAACTTTGAATCGCCCCATCTACTTGAGGTGCAGTTTGAATCCTATAACCATTTTATGGAAAAGTCAATAAAAAAAATCTTTAGCCAGGAATTTCCCATATCTGAACTGCACAATCGGTATCAACTCTTATACAACACACATCGATTAGGTCAGGCGAAATACTCGGTGCAAGAGGCTATTGAAAAAGGTGTTAGTTATGCAGCACCATTGAAGGTTAATTTCCGCTTAGTAAAGAAAGAGGATAATGGGGAACTCCGCGATGTTGCAGAACAGGAGATATACCTGTGTGACATTCCACTTATGACCCATCGCGGGACATTTGTAATCAATGGGGTAGAAAGGGTTGTAGTAAATCAAATCCACCGTGCACCTGGAGTCTATTTCAGTGAAGAAGAGGGTAACTATTCTACAATGGTGATACCACTCCATGGTCAATGGATTGAGTTTGTTGTGGATAATATGAAGATCTTTTATGCAATCCTTGATCGGAGAAAGCGAATTTTAGGCACACTTTTCTTGCGGAGTATCGGGATTGAAAAGGATGAGGATATTATCAAGACATTCTATCCGGTGAAGATTGTAGAATTAAAGGATGCAAAGAACAGTTTTCTCGCCGAGACGATAGATATTGGTGAGAATATCAAACTCCGACCCGGTGATTTAATTGATGAGGCAAATTATGAGATATTATCACACAAAAATATAAAAAGGGTGAGTGTTATAAATTCCCATGAAGTTGGTGTAACAATTCTCACCAATACCTTAAAAAAGGATATCAAGAGTTATACCAAAGAGGAGGCAGCAAGAAAGATATACTACACTTTACGGTCTATGCCACCCCCCACAGAAGAGATTGCCCTTACCTATATTCACAACCTAATATTTGACCGCGCACACTTTGATCTGGGTGAGGTGGGTAGATTTAAACTGAATACCCGATTGGGTCTAAACCGGGACCTATCTGATACTTCTTTTTCGCGCGAGGACCTGGTAAAGGTCATTCAGCATCTTTTTAAATTTGCCGGCGGCGACATTGCTGCCGATGACATTGACCATCTTGGTAATCGCCGTGTGCGCAGGGTTGGTGAGCTCCTTGAAGGACAATTCAGACTTGCAATCACCCAGCTCATTCAAAATATCAAGGAACGTGCATCGCTTATGGAGGAAGATGCCTTATCTCCGCAGGATTTAATAAATCCAAATCTTGTTTCAAATATCATCAACAAATTCTTCACCACGAGTCAGCTGTCGCAATTTATGGAACAGACAAACCCTATTTCCGAGATGACCCACAAAAGACGCATCTCTTCATTGGGTCTGGGTGGATTAACACGGCAGACTGCCGGCTTTGAGGTCCGTGATGTCCATTACTCACACTATGGCAGAATCTGTCCCATTGAAACACCCGAGGGTCCTAACATCGGGTTGATCTCCAGTCTTTCAAGTTTTGCCCGGGTTGACAAATTTGGTTTTATTGTAACCCCGTACTGGCAGGTAAAGAATGGCGTAGTAAAGGATACTTATGTCTATCTAAGGGCTGATGAAGAGGATCAGTATACAATCGCCCAGGCAAATACACCGATTGACAAATCAGGAAGAATTCTTACTGACCAGGTGCTTTGCCGCCGAAAAGGCGAATTTCCGCTGGTTTCAGCCCAGGAGGTTAATTTTATGGATGTCTCACCCGAACAGGTCTTCAGCCCGACCGCCGCGCTCATTCCGTTTTTAGAACACGATGATGCGGACCGGGCGCTTATGGGTTCAAACATGCAGCGCCAGGCAGTACCCCTTATTGAACCCGATATTCCCCTGGTCGGAACTGGACTTGAGGCAAAAATAGCCCGTGATTCGGGTAATATTCTAATTGCGGATGAAGATGGGGTGGTTGATTATGTTGATGCTACAAAGATAATCATTGAAAACAATAAAGGTGTAAAGAAAAAATACCTGCTTGCAAAGTTCTTGCGTTCCAATCAGAATACCTGTATTAACCAGACACCCCTTGTAAAGATTGGGCAGAAGGTAAAAAAGGGCGATGTCCTGGCGGATGGCTATGCAACCAAAGAGGGTGTCCTGGCACTGGGTAAAAATGTCCTGGTGGCATTTATGCCCTATTTAGGCTATAACTTTGAAGATGCGATTGTGGTGAGTGAGCGGCTCTTGAAAGAAGATACCTTCACCTCAATCCACATCCTTGAATTTGATTGTGAAATAAGGGAGACAAAACTGGGTCCGGAGGAGGTAACCAGGGATATACCCGGGGTCCCCGAGGTTTTCTGTAAGGACCTTGACCAATTCGGAATTGTGCGGATTGGAGCCGAGGTCGGTCCGGATGATATTCTTGTTGGTAAGATTACCCCAAAGGGCGAAACCGAACTCACACCCGAGGAGCGGCTTATGCGGGCGATATTCGTGGAGAAAGCAACCAGTGTGCGGGATACCTCACTAAGGGTAGAACCGGGTGTAGAGGGAGTTGTCATTGATGTGCGCGTTTTAACGCGAAAGACCGACGACCCCCTGGCAAAGTATGTAATGGCTGAAAGGGAGAAGAAAACAAAAGAAGAATTTGACCTATTAAGAAAAGAGACAATAACAACACGAAACACGCTTTTAAAATCCCTGCTTTCCGGGAATATTGCTGCTTCCACGATTCGCGATGAAAAGGGACATATCTTGCTTAAAAAAGGGCAGTCCTTTAGTGAGGAGTTCTTCAATAATCTCACCAGCCTTAAAATTACTTCCGATGAGACATTTGTGGATAATCCAAAGATTGATGAAAAGGTGAGACGCTGTATCTTGGAGGCTGAAGAGTCACTCCTGCGCATCGCGGCTGAACAGAAGATAGAAGAGGATAAATTACTAAGAGGAGATGAGTTACCCTATGGGGTATTAAAGATTGTAAAGGTCTTCATTGCCCAGAAGAGAAAGATTTCCGTTGGTGATAAGATGGCTGGCAGACATGGGAATAAGGGCGTAGTCGCAAAGATTGTCCCGGAAGAAGATATGCCCTATCTTGCTGATGGAACCCCGGTTGATATAGTTCTCAATCCACTGGGAGTTCCCTCAAGGATGAATGTGGGGCAGATTCTGGAAACCCATCTTGGCTGGGCAGCAAAACAGCTCAATTTTTATGCAATCTCTCCGGTATTCAATGGGGCAACAATAGAAGAGATAAAGGAAAAATTAAGAGAGGCAAACCTACCCGAAGACGGTCAGGTAACCCTTTACGACGGACGGACTGGATTGCCTTTTGATTCCAAGGTCACAGTAGGATATATGTATATGCTTAAGTTGATTCATATGGTTGATGAGAAAATGCATGCCCGTTCCAGCGGTCCTTATTCCCTAATCACCCAGCAGCCATTGGGTGGTAAGGCACAATTTGGCGGTCAACGGCTGGGTGAAATGGAGGTCTGGGCCCTTGAGGCATATGGCGCTGCCTATACCCTGCAGGAGATGCTGACTGTGAAGTCTGATGACATTGAAGGAAGGGCTGCAATGTATGAGGCACTGATCAGAGGAAAGAACCCACCGCGTCCCCGGGCACCGGCATCATTCAATGTCTTATTAAAAGAACTCCAGGGATTATGTTTTAATGTAACATTTGAAAAGAAAAAGGAGGGAAAAGATGAAGCGTAGTTGGCAGGAGTTTGTTGATGTCTCAGATTTTACTGGACTCAGGCTGAGCCTTGCCTCTCCAGAGACAATCCTTTCCTGGTCTCACGGAGAGGTTACGAGGGCGGATACAATCAATTATCGGACTCAGAGACCGGAAAAAGATGGCCTTTTCTGCGAAAGAATCTTCGGTCCGGTAAAGGATTATGAATGTGCCTGTGGTAAATACAAAAAGGCTAAATACCGGGGTACAATCTGTGACCGGTGTGGTGTTGAGGTTGCTCCCGCTTCAGTCCGGCGTGAAAGAATGGGACATATTGATCTGGCAGTCCCGGTTGCCCATATCTTTTACTATAAGATTCCCCCCAGCAAGATTGGACTCTTATTGGACCTGACAATAAATAATCTTGAGGCAATTTTAAATTATGAGGCATACATAGTTGTAGAACAGGGTACCTCACCCTATCCCAAGGGATATGTCCTCAATGATGAGATGTATCAAGAGGCAGTGCTCAAAAATTATGAAGGATTTCGCGCTGATACCGGTGCCCAGCCGATCTATGAATTATTGAAAGAAATCGACCTCGATAACCTCTCTTCAGAATTAAGGGCAAATCTGGAAATAGAGACACTTCAGGCGAGGCGGATAAAACTTTTGAACAAATTGAAACTGGTAGAGGCATTGCGCCTCTCCAATAATCGTCCGGAGTGGATGATTCTCACAAGGATTCCTGTAATCCCGCCTGATTTAAGGCCCCTGGTTGCCCTGGAAGGGGGCAGGTATGCAACGAGCGATTTGAATGACCTATATAAAAGGGTTATCACCCGCAACAATCGGGTAAAGTCATTACTCTCGGGTATAAAAACTCCCGAGGTGATTATTCGCAATGAAAAGAGGATGTTACAGGATGCGGTTGATGCCCTTTTGGATAATTCAAGAAGGAACCGTCCCATTAAGGGACGGGGGAACCGTCCATTAAAATCCCTGGCTGATGCCCTGAAAGGAAAGCAGGGGAGATTTAGAAGGAATCTCTTGGGCAAGCGCGTTGATTACTCTGGAAGGTCGGTCATTGTTGTTGACCCAACACTCAAATTATATGAATGTGGTATTCCCAAAGAGATGGCACTTGAGTTATTCAAGCCGATGATTGTACGGAAATTGGAAGAGAGAGGGGTTGTTGATTCAGAACGGAGTGCAAGGAGACTGGTCCGTTCCCGCTCCACCGAGGTCTATGAAATCCTTGAAGAGGTAATAAAAGAACATCCGGTCCTCTTAAACCGTGCCCCAACCCTTCATCGCGTCTCTATCCAGGCATTCCTGCCGGTTTTGAAGGAACACCGGGCGATTGCCATCCATCCCCTAGTCTGTGTCCCTTATAATGCTGACTTTGATGGTGATACAATGAGTGTTCATGTCCCCCTTTCACCCGAGGCAATTATGGAATCTTACCTTCTGATGCTTTCCGTTCATAATATCCGCAGTCCTGCCAACGGCCGGGCACTTATGACCCCAACCCAGGATATGGTAATTGGACTCCATTACTTGACCAAAGAGATACCATCCTCGGTAAAACCTCGTACATTCGACGATGTGAATGAAATCAATTATGCGCTTGAAAATAGAGTGATTACCCTGCATCAACCAATAATATTCAATTTCAAAGGCGAATTTATCAAGACTACCCCGGGTCGGGTACTCTTCAATGAATTATTACCTGAAGAACTGCGTTTCAAAAATACTACAATGACAAAGAGGAGCCTTGCCGCAATTGTTGATGAATGTCTTAATAAATTTGGCACAGAAAAGACCGTTGCCGTGCTTGATAATCTGAAGAGTAAGGGTTTTGAGTATGCAACAAGGTCGGGATTGACAATCGGGATTGATGATATGCGGAGCCCAAGGAATAAAGAGGACATCTGGAAACAGGGTTTGAAGGAAGTTATTGAGATCAATAAGGCACATAAGGCAGGCCTTATCTCGGAGACCGAAAGATACAACAAGGTGATAGATACCTGGACCAGGGTTTCAATGGAGATTGAGGAAGAGTTGATCAAGGAATTGGGCAGGGATAGAAATGGATTCAACCCGCTTTATATGATGGTTGAATCCGGTGCCCGGGGTTCAAGGAATCAGGCAAGCCAGATCTGCGGTATGCGCGGCTTGATGTCCAAGCCACAAAGAAAGGTAACTGCAGTCCAGATTATTGAGACACCGATCAAATCCTCCTGCAAAGAGGGACTCTCGGTCCTTGAATACTTTATCTCCACTCACGGGGCAAGAAAAGGGCTTGCCGATACTGCCTTGAAGACCGCGGATGCGGGTTATCTCACACGCCGACTTGTTGATGTTGCCCAGAATGTTACCATTACGATTGAGGACTGTGGAACAATTATGGGACAGGAGATTTCCGCACTCAAGGAAGGTGAGAAGATTGTTGAATCACTAAGTGAGCGAATTGCGGGAAGGGTGGCATTGATTGATATCACTGACCCCCAGACTAACGAACTCATTGTAAGTGCCGGAGAAGAGATTTCTGATGAGGCAGCAATAAAGATTGAAAAGAGTGGTATTGAAAAGGTAAAGGTGCGTTCAATCCTTACTTGTGAGGCGCCGGTAGGCCTCTGTGCCAAGTGTTATGGTCGGAATCTGGCAACCGGTCGGATGGTGGAAATCGGTGAGGCAGTAGGGATTATTGCCGCGCAGTCAATTGGTGAACCAGGAACACAACTTACCCTGCGCACCTTCCATGGTGGAGGTGTAGCATTGAGAATCGCTGAGAGTACTTCAAGGGTTGCCGAGTTTCCCGGTGAGGTGAGTTTTGAAAATCTTTCAGCGGTGGAAAGGCCCGATGGATTTTTAGTGAACCTGAACGATAAGGGACAGATGGTTATCAAAGAGGATAAGAGGAAGATTACCTACAATATTCCAATCGGTGCAGTTATCTATGTAAAACCAAAGACGAGCGTCAAGGCCGGAGATGTTCTATTTGAGTGGGACCCCTATTCAATTCCGATTGTCTCGCCGGTCGGTGGTATTGCAAAGTACTCGGATATAATATTGGGTGTAACGATGCAGGAGAACTGGGTAGATGAACGGTCGGGCGGGAAACAGTCAATAATCATTGAAGACCGGCTCCGTAAACACCATCCCAAGATAAATGTTTTTGATAAAAATAGCAATCGGCTAATCAAGAGTTTCTCAATTCCCGCGGGTGCCTATTTACTGGTCAAGGATGGGGATACAATAACACCGGGGACACTCATTGCTCGCATTCCCAAGGAGATAGGAAAGAGCAAGGATATTACCGGCGGACTTCCACGGGTGGAAGAGTTGTTTGAGGCAAAGATGGTCAAGGACCCGGCGGTTGTCTCGGAGATAGACGGAATATGTGATGTTGAAGAGCAAAAGGGAGAATGGATTGTTACCGTCACCCCCGAAGTTGGGGATAAGAAGGTTTACAAAATCCCGACCTCAAGGTATCTGAAGGTTCACTCGGGTGAGATAATCAGGGCTGGGGACCCACTCTGTGAAGGGGCAATAGACCCTCACGACATTCTGCGGATAAAAGGTCCGATGGAGACGCAGCGCTTTTTAGTTAATGAGATTCTGGAGGTATATAGGATACAGGATGTCAAGATTGATGATAAACATATTGAGGTTATTGTACGCCAGATGCTACAGAAGGTGCGGATTGAAGACCCAGGAAGTACTCCATTTGTTAGCGGTGAGATAGTGGATAAGCGTCGGGTAATTGAAGTAAATCAACAGATTATGTCTGTGAGTGACAGCGAACGTCCCAGACCAGCAACCTATCGACCTATATTACTGGGAATCACCCGTGCAGCACTATCCAGTGAGTCATTCTTCTCCGCCTCTTCATTCCAGGAAACGGCAAAGGTGCTTGCTGATGCAGCCGTGGAGGGCAAGGTGGATAAACTTGAAGGCTTGAAGGAGAATGTTATTGTGGGCAGAATCATTCCCGCCGGAACCGGGGTCAGAGAATTCCAGAAGATTACCCTTGCTGAAGAGGCAATTGCCAAGACTGAAGCCGGATAGAATATTAAAATAATAACAAAAAGTGAGGCGTCTCATCCTGATTTAAAGATGGGACGCCTCATTATGATATGAAATGTTTTGACATCGTTATCGTCGGTGCCGGACCAGCCGGCAGCAGTGCGGCAATAACCGCGGCCCGGGAAGGGGTTTCGGTTTTGCTCTTTGAAGAACATCCGGAAGTGGGTATACCTTTACAGTGTGCTGAGGGACTCTCGCGCAGTACAATAAGAAAATATCTTGAGATAAAACCTGAATGGACCTCCGTAAACCTATCAGGTTCAATTATCCGCGGTCCAGATCGCGACCAATTTAAGATTGAATATCCTAATGTGGGCTGGGTCTTAAATAGAAAGGTATTTGATTTTGAACTGGCCCAACTTGCCCAGAAGAGCGGTGCAGTCTTGATGACCAACACCAAAGTTGTAGGTGTAGAGGAGAGTTGTGTCATCGTGCGACATAATGGTGAGCTTAAAAAATTCAAATTTAAGTTTCTGATTGGTGCTGATGGCATTGCCTCAAATGTTGGAAGGTGGTTGGGTATTGATACCCGATTGAAAATAAGCGAGATTGAAGTGTGTGCCCAGTACCTTCTTGAGAACATAAAGATTGAACCCAATTACACATACCTGATTTTTGACCAAGATATTGCCCCGGGTGGCTATGCCTGGATATTCCCAAAATCTGATTCCACTGCCAATGTTGGACTGGGGTTATCACCGTTAAAGACTAAAAAAAGGGCAAAGGAACTTCTCGATGGGTGGGTAAAAAGAGAATTTCCAGAGGCCAGAATAAAGGAAGTGGTATTTGGCGGCGTGCCCGCAAAGGTCTTAAAGAGGTTTTCGGGTAAGAACTTTTTTCTCGTTGGTGATTCAGCACGGTTTACCGACCCACTGAGTGGAGCAGGTATAGCCAATGGTATCAAATCAGGAGTAATTGCTGGTAGAAATGCAGTTTTAAGAATAAAGGGTAAAAAGGACTACTTTGAAAAGGAGATTGAAGAGGAGATCCTGAAAGAGATAAAATTCCACAAGAAGGTGCGGGAGGCGTATTTAAGATTAAAAGGGGACGATTATATAAAAATATTCAAACTCGGTAAAAAGTTCTTCAGCAACCAGGTTATCACCGATATAAATACCCGTAAACTGGTGAAGGATATTATCCTCTCACTACCCCATCTCATCCCAATTGGTCTAAAGTTATTTTTATGAATGATTCTTTTTATCAAAATGAAAATTGATAAAATGTTTTTGATAAATCAAACCGCTAAGGTTGCTGAAATTTAAAATTGCGCAACAAATAAAGACCGATAACCACCTGAAGGCAGCCTTACTCATTATCTATCTTCCCTTGATAATTCTTAATTGCTGGATATAATTCTCTGATGCAGGATGAATATGTAAAATTGGGTTATGGCTCGGGTGGACTATTAACGAATCGCCTGATTAAAGAATTAATCTTGAAATACTTTTCCCATCCCATCTTGAAGAGACTTGAAGACTCGGCAGAACTGAGTCTCAGCAATAAAAATATTGCCTTTACTACCGATTCCTATGTGGTAAATCCCATATTCTTTCCAGGTGGTGATATTGGTAAATTATCAATCTGCGGTACAATAAATGACCTGGCGATGAAGGGCGCGATTCCTGAATACATCTCTTTCTCGCTCATTCTTGAAGAGGGTTTGAGTTTTGCAGAACTACAAAAGGTTTTAAAATCTGCGGCCGATGTGGCAAAGAGGGCCGGGGTAAATGTCGTCTGCGGCGATACAAAGGTCGTGGAAAGGGGGAAGGCCGATAAGATATTCATCACCACCTCCGGGATTGGAATAATTAAAAAAAAGTTAGGAAAGGAAAGAATCAATCCCGGTGACAGGGTCATCATCAGTGGGACAATTGCCGACCATGGTATAACCATACTGAATCAGCGTTTGAATTTGAACTTAAGGGCGGACTTTAAGAGTGATTGCGCCCCCTTAAATTTGCTTACCGATAAATTATTCCAGCGGGATTGGGGGATACACTTTATGCGAGACCCGACAAGGGGTGGGGTAGTAGCGGTATTGAACGAAATTACCGAGGGAAGTAAATGGGGCATTGTAATAGATGAAAGATGCATTCCCCTGCGAACAGAGGTAAAAGGGGCCTGCGAACTATTGGGTTTAGACCCCTTATATGTTGCCAATGAAGGAAAGTTTATCGCGATAGTAGACCGAAGATATACCGAACAGATATTAAAATTTTTACGCCGGAACCCACTGGGAAGAAATGCCAGGGTCATCGGTGAGGTTAGTGAAGAACTATCTGGAGTATGGTTGAAAACAGCAATCGGTGGAATGAGGCCATTACTACAACCTGAGGCAGAAGGACTACCAAGAATCTGCTAATGCGGTATTAATTTGTTGTATCAGAAATCCCTATAATTTAAAAAAACCGATGATAGTAGAATTAAAAAATTACGACAGAGGACATACTTTTAAGGGAAATATAACACTACCGAAGTACAATCAAATTTGGAGTGGAAAGTGATTATAACTTATGAAGCAGATATATCATTAAAAAAATAAAGATTACTGTGAGAACTGTAATATTAACAAATAACCCGAAAGAGATGGAGATAAACCCTAAATTTATATGAACGGTCGAGAAGCCAATTTTCAGGGCGTTAAAGAAAAACCCCTTTACCGGACCAGGGGGGAAGAGACCATAAAGTAAATAGGCAAGGGCCGAGCCGATAATCCCGCCGATTAATATTCCCAGAACTGTAGTCTTTAAACCTCTTTTTGTTGCCATAAGCCTCCCTTCTCTTTTTTAATTCCATTGTTTCTCAAATTTTTATATTTATCTCCAACCCACATCTTGCACACCTATTCTCCATCAAGCCTTTAATTATTGCCTTAAAATACATCCTCTCAATCAACAGGTTACCACACCCTGGACAGTAGGTATTTGAACCATCTTCACCCGGGATGTTCCCCAGATAGACAAAATTCAATTTTTCTTTTGCCCGCTGGTAGGCATCCTGGAGTGTTGAAATTGGGGTTGGGGGCTTCGTGTATTTATAATTGGGATAATAACGGGAAAAATGGAGCGGGATATTCTTATCAATACTTGCAACATAATCAATCAGGGCATCAATCTCTTCGGGTTTGTCATTTAAACCAGTAACGATTAAGTTTGTTATTTCAATAAAACATTGCCGATGGGATAATTCAATTGTCTTCTTTACTGTATCAAGGTCACCCCCCAGTTTCTTTTTATAGACCTCAGGATTTATTGACTTTAAATCTATATTCAGCGCATCAATATATGGCAAGAGTTCAAGTAAGGGTTTCTCATTTATCAAGCCATTTGTTACCAGGACATTCTTACCACCATTTTCTCTTATCAGCTTGGTTACATCAAGCAGGTATTCATACCACATCAATGGTTCGGTATAGGTATAAGCAACACCAATTGATGGATGGTCAATGTAAATCTTTAAAAGAGTCTGAGGCGAAAGGTATTCAGTTTGAACCTCTTTCTGAGAAATCTCCCAGTTCTGACAGAAGGGACAACGCATATTACAACTATTACAGGCAACCGATAGAATCTGGGTTCCGGGATAGAAATGGTACAGAGGCTTCTTTTCAATCGGGTCCATTGCAATTGAGGTAGTCTCGCCATAATCAATCGCCCACAATCTTCCCTCTTCGTTTTTTCTTGCACGACAGATACCGAATTTTCCAGACTGGATTTTACAGCGATGGGGACAAAGCTGGCATTCAATATATCCATCTTTCTTTTCATAATATCTTGCCTCAAACTTCATCTGCTTTCCAACCTCTTAAGTTCGCCATTCTCTTCATAGTATATTATACCCTTAATCTCCAAGGAGTCAAGAAATTTTATGCCCCTTTTTGCGCCCATTGCCGCAACTGCGGTAGCAATACCATCGGCAAATGCGGCATTTTTTGCAATTACCGTAACTGAAGCGAATTCCTCTGCCGGAAAACCAGTTTTTGGATTTAAAATATGGTTGTAGCGAATTCCATTTATGACAAAAAACTTCTCATAGTCACCGGAGGTTGCCAATGCCCAATCACTAATTCCAATCTTTTCAATAACACCACCGCCACGGGGATTTTTTATCCCCACGACCCAGGGTCTATTCTTTGGCGAATTGCCGAGACCGTATACCTCTCCGCCAATATTTATTATTCCGGATTTTATATTATACCTCTTTAATATCTCTGCAACCCGATCCGCAGCAAAACCCTGGGCAATTCCGCTCAAGTCAATCTTCATATCCTTCGGGATAAAGATGGAATCACCCTTCAGTGATATCTTTCTATAATCAACCAGTCTTTTTGCCCTTCTTATTTCTTCCTCTTCGGGTACTCTTTTTTCACCACCATAAAACCCCCAGATTTCAACCAGCGGCGCAATGGAGATATCAAATAGGCCATCGGTCAGGCCGGCTATTGAATCACAGAGTTTAAATAGATAGAGCATAGTGTTATCCAGGCGGGCTTTGTGATTCTTGTTGATTGCGCTGACCAGACTATTTTCCGAAAAGAAGTTTAACAGGGAATCCAGGTACTTCAACTCCTGGTCAATTTCTTTTAGTGCATTATCGCCCGACCTTTTATCTGTAGTATAAAATTTCACCTCACAGGGACCACCAAGAATGAATCGCTGATAATAGAACTCCTGCTGGGAGCAGGAGATAATAACTAAAGAAATAAGTATCGTTCTTATCTTGACCAAATTGCAAAAAGGATTTGTCCTACAAATATTAAAAATGAGAATAAAATGCCGAGGCTGGATAGAATTTTAAGAATCGGATGGGCTGAAACATTGAAGGTAAATATTGAAAGGAGCATAATCCCAAATCCACTTAACAACCAGTAAATCCGTTTGTCCTTATTTTCTTCAACCCTCTTAATCTGGTTAATTGACTGGCTGATTTCAAATAGCCGATTGATATTTTCAGGTAAATCAAGGAGTACTGAGAACATATCCTTTATCCACCATTTGCCCCTTCTCAGTCTTTCCCTTATTGAAAACACCCCAAGATTGTGTCTCACCATAAATCCCTTTAACCATTTTATGGTGTCAAAATCGGGATTAAGTTCTTTACCGATGGATTCAATCTGAGAGAGTGCCTTACTGAAATATAAAAGTTCCTGGGGAATTCTGATATGATAATTTCTAATTACCCTGTTTATATCACTGGCAAATTCTGTTACTGAAATCTGATGGAGATTCTTACCCTCAAACTTGTTCAGGATATAAAGAATATCTTCCCTTAAAGAATCAAAGTCTATTCCATCTTCAACTATCCCAGTTCTTAATAGAGCCCGGGCAATCCTTTCTGGTTCGCGCTCGGTAACTCCGATAAGGATATTCAGTATCTCATCCTTCATCTTCGGTGTGAGCCTGCCCACCATTCCAAAGTCAACTGGAACAATGACATTATTTTCTTTAACGAATATATTGCCGGGATGCGGGTCAGCATGAAAAATACCCCCGATGAGAACCTGTTTGAGGAATATATCAGCGCCATTCTGGGCGACGACCTTCGGGTCGATTCCGTTTTTCTTCATCGTCTTTATATCGCTGATTTTTATTCCTGCAATATGTTCCTGAATCAGAACCTTATTTGTAGAAATCTCTCTATAGACTTGCGGGATGTAAACGCGTGGGTCATTCTGGAAAAAAACACGAAATCTTTCGACATTATTTATCTCATTCAAAAAATCCAGTTCTTCTCTAATTGTGCGGGCAAATGTATCAACAATTTTATCAAGCCTCCTTCCATAGAAGGCTGGGATGTTACTCTCCACAATCCTTGCGAGCATCTTCAGAATAGAAATATCAGTCTCAATTACTCTTTCAATTCCGGGTCTTCTTACCTTAACAATCACTTGATTACCCTTGTATCTTGCCTTATAGACCTGGGCAATTGATGCCGAACCAATAGGTTCTTCATTGAATTCATCAAAGATGGAATCAATCGGTCCAACTTCTTTTTCAATAATTCTTTTTATCTCACCAAAAGCCCCGGGTTTTACCTCATCCTGGAGTTTTGATAATTCCCTTGTAAATTCCTCGGGTAAGATGTCGCTCCTTGTGGATGCAAACTGACCGATTTTGATGAATGTGGGTCCCAGTTCTTCCAGGACCAATCTCAGGCGTTCGGGAAGGGAACGGATAAAAACTTTCTTTTTACCCAGACCAAGATGGGCAAGGAGGAATGCGGGATGAAAGGTCTTTACATACTCACCAAGGCCGTACCTCAATAGGATTCGGCTTATTTCCAGATAGCGAACAAACTTTTGGAACGGATTTATGGAGAAAGGCATTATTTCAGCAATTCTCTTAGTGTGTCTTTGTCTCTTTTAGAAACCGGTCAATCTTTTCACTGATTTTATCAAGATGGCTTTTGGTGGCGAGATTCATCCTTTCCGCAAATCTTGTCCCAAATTCTTCAAACTTTTCGGCAAGGGTATCAAACCTCTGCCAGTTTTTCTTAAAGAACTCGTTATCCTCTTTGAAAGATTCTCCTTCTTTTATTAAATCCCTGTAAACCTTAATGAATTTTTTCTTACCTAATGATATAATACCCAATCCCGCCAGAAGTCCGTTTCTAATCTTTTCCTTCATACTTTACCTCCAGTATAATTATAACCTAAACTCAATTTTGGTCAATAACCAATTTTTTCATCCAGACAAGGTCTTAATCATCTTATAAAAAATTTTCTCCACTGGCTTCTTCTTTGTGTAGGTCTCTTGGAATGGTGTATAGACAATTTTTTTGTCAATCTCACCCACCATACAGTTGAAGACTCCCATCTTTATCGCACGGACTGCCTCATACCCTAATCTTGACGCAAGGATTCGGTCGTTTGCTGAGGGTGTTCCACCCCGCTGGATATAACCCAGGACCGCCACCCGAAAATCCTCACCAGTCTTTTTTCTTACTTTATGGGCAATCTTTAAGGCATTGCCAGCCTCATCACCTTCTGCAACAATTATGATATTAGATTTTTTCCCTTTTCTGATATTCTCCTTGATCGTTCGGGCAATTTCGTTAATGTCTGTCGGTGTTTCGGGGATTATAACCTCCTCCGCACCTCCAGCAAGTCCAACCGCCAGGGCGATAAAACCCGCACATCTGCCCATTACCTCAATGAAAAAGACCCGCTCCAGTGAGGTGGCGGTATCTCTTATCCGGTCCACCGCATCCAGAGCGGCATTGACTGCGGTATCAAATCCAATAGTGAAATCTGTTCCATAAAGGTCATTGTCAATGGTTCCCGGCAGTCCGACCATCTTTATCCCAAATTTCCTGCTGAACTCGTCCGCACCCCTCATTGTTCCCTCACCGCCGATTGCTACAATTACATCAATCCCGCCTCGTTCAACCATCATCCTTGCCTTCTCCATACCCGAGTCTTTCTCAAATTCATCACACCGGGCAGTGCCCAGGATTGTTCCGCCGCGTTGAATAATATTTGCTACAGAACTATGGCTTAAAGGCAAAAAATCACCGTCAATCAATCCCTGATATCCCTGTTTAATTCCAATTACTTCGTATTTATAAGACAATGCCGTGCGCACCACGGCCCTGATTGCCGCATTCATACCCGGTGCGTCACCGCCACTCGTCAAAATTCCAATGCGATACTTCATTTTAATATTATAACTAAATGAGACCCCCAAGTCAATAACAATAAAAAGAATTAGTACAAGCCTATTGATAATTGACGCTATTTGGTTATAATAAAATGCAAACCTGAAAGGAGCATCATTATATGAGCGGAATTGTCGGTCTTGTCTCTAATAGGGATATCAAAGAAGACCTCTTTTATGCAACCGATTATCATTCCCACCTCGGGACCGAGTATGGTGGCATTGCCATCTATGATGGTAAAAGAATTACCAAAAAGATTCATAGTATTACCAAGGCACAATTTAAATCAAGGTTTTACGAGGATATAGACTTTTTGAATATGAAGGGCGATGCGGGCATTGGTGTGATAAGCGACCGCGACACCCAGCCCCTGATAATCCGATTGAAATTCGGGGAATATGCAATCTGTGGTACTGGCTATATTGATAACCAGAATGAACTTGCCTGCAGATTGATTGATGAGGGCACCACCTTCAGTGAGATGTATGATGGAAAGGTTAATCAATGTGAACTTGTTGCGGAATTGATCAACCGGGGCAATGATTTGATCGATGGTATTGAATATATGTTCAGCCAGATTGAAGGTTCTTTCTCTTTTTTGCTTTTGGGCAAAGAGGGCGTCTATGCGGTTCGCGATAAATTTGGCAGGACACCACTTGTTTTGGCAGAAAAGAAAGATGCCAAGATTGTAGTATCAGAGACATGTGCCTATAAGAATTTAGGATTCAAAACCAAAAAATTTTTGGGTCCGGGTGAAATTATCCTTTTAAAGGAAACAGGTATCAAGGAGCTTGTCAAACCCCATAATGACCTGAGACTCTGTACATTCTTATTTGTCTATACCGGCTTTCCCGCCTCGGAATATGAAGGTAAGAATGTTGAGGAATTCCGAGAAGAATCAGGTAGAATTATTGCCCGTCGGGACAATGTAAAGGTTGATATGGTTGCGGGAATTGCCGACTCAGGAACTGCCTATGCCCATGGTTATGCCTATGAATCCAAAGTTCCGGTGCGGATTCCATTATTAAAATACACCCCGGGCTGGGCAAGGAGTTATGTACCACCATCGCAGGAATTGAGAAATCTAATTGCCTTGATGAAGCAGATAACAGCGGAGTCAATAATAAAAGGAAAGAGAATCGCCATAACCGAGGATTCAATTGTGCGGGGAACCCAGTTGAAGAATTATCTTTTGGTAAAACTCTGGAATGCCGGGGCAAAGGAACTTCATGTGCGACCGGCCTGCCCGGCCCTGATGTTTCCTTGTAAATTCCTGTTTTCAACCAGAACATTAGATGAATTATTTGCCCGCAGGATTTTAAAACAGATGCTGGGTGGACAACCGCAAAACATCAAGCCCTATCTTGACCCGGATTCAAGGGAATACAAGAAGATGCTCCGGGCAATGGAAAAGGATTTGAATATCACCACGCTCCGCTACCAGCATCTGAATGATATGATTTCGGCAACCGGACTATCGCGGGAAAACTTATGTACCTATTGCTGGACCGGTGAGGAAAAATAAACGCTTCATGTAGTATATGAAGATAATCGACTTAAGGAGCGATACGGTTACCCTGCCAACGACCCGAATGCGCCGGGCAATAGCTAATGCTCAACTGGGGGACGATGTATTTGGAGAGGACCCAACTGTAAACAGACTTGAAGCGCTGGCGGCTGAGATTGTTGGAAAGGAAGCCGGCTTGCTTGTAGCCAGTGGAACACAGGGAAATCTCGTTTCTATTCTAACCCATTGTGCCCGGGGTGATGAAGTAATCTTAGGTAACCTCTCCCATACATTCTTGAATGAGGTTGGCGCGATATCGGCCCTGGGTGGAATCCATCCCCATACTGTGGTCAATCAAGCTGATGGGACAATGAGAATTGATGATATTAAGTCAGCAATAAGGACTGATAATATCCATTATCCCCGAACCCGTCTTATCTGTCTGGAAAATACCCATAACCGCTGTTATGGTGCACCCCTAAGCGTTGAGTATACCGATGCGGTCTGTGAACTTGCCCGTAGTTATAACCTAAAGGTCCATCTTGATGGTGCAAGAATCTTCAATGCGGCTGTTGCCTTGAATGTTGATGTCAGGGAATTAACAAAAAATGTAGACTCCTTGAGTTTTTGCCTTTCCAAGGGACTCTCCGCACCGGTGGGTTCGGTGGTCTGTGGTAGTAAAGAGTTTATCAAAGAGGCAAGGCGTTATAGAAAGATGCTGGGTGGTGGTATGCGCCAGGCCGGCATAATTGCTGCCGCCGGGATTGTTGCAATATCCGATATGATTGGACAATTAAGAAAAGACCACGTTAATGCCCGGCTCCTGGCAGAAGGAATAAATAGAATTCCCGGACTTTCAATTGATTTAGAAAGGGTAAAAACCAACATTATCTATTTTGACCTTGTAAATCCTAAAATTACTCCTGAAGAGTTATTGCAAAAAATGGCGGAAAAAGGGATAAGATTTTTGAGCACCGGTCCGAGACAATTTCGCATGGTCACGCACTACGGAGTCAATAGGGCTGATGTGAAGAGGACCATTAGGGTGTTAAGGGCAGTGATGGAGGATAGATAGAAAAGGATAGTAGGCACACCGCAAACAAAAAGGTGAACAAGATACATCAGGGGAGAACCCCTGAAACCCCCAGAGACGCTCTATCTTAAAGTTGTGCACTTTCCAGCGACTATCAGAAACCCCAGATGTATCTTGTCCATATTCTTTTCTATAATGAAAATTT
>JBDRWI010000042.1:0-21666 GCA_039802265.1 Caldifarciminota bacterium
GTGTTGCCTGGATTGATAATAGAATGAGACAGAGTCTTGAGACCTTTAAAAAAGGCGAGTTTGCATTGAGTGCCCTTTTACTTAAAAAATTCTTAAATGAAGTTTTTTAAATTAAACGGTTGTGCAACTTACCATCAACAAATTCCTTGTTTTTCTATTTGATTGTATAATGGAAGAATACTTTATTGGCAAAAAGGCAAGGGTTCATAAATCCGTAATAATCGGTAAGTATACAATCATTGAAGATGGGGCTGAAATCGGAGCTAACACAGAAATTGGCAGTTATGTTTTGATAAAATCGGGCACAAGGATCGGGAAGAATAACAAAATTTACTCTGGTGCACAATTAGGCACCGACCCGCAGGATTATCATTTTAAAGAAGAATATTCAGAGTGTATTATTGGTGATAATAATATAATAAGGGAATATGCAACGATATCAAGGGCAACCGGCGAAAATAATAAAACCATAATCGGCGACAATAATTTTATTATGACCTATGTCCATATTGCGCATAATTGTAAAATCGGTAATAATGCCGTTATTGCCAGTGGTGCCCAGATTGCCGGGTATGTTGAGATTGATGATTTTGCCTATATTGGCGGACTCGTTGGTATCCATCAATTCTGTCGGGTAGGAAAGTATGCAATGCTCGGTGCAAAATCATATTTGAATAAAGACCTGCCGCCCTATCTGCTTGCCGCCGGCAATCCTGCAAGGGTCTATGGGATAAATGAGAGGGGACTAATCAAAAACAACTTTACTACACAGGAAATAGAAGAGATAAAAGTGTTATTTAGGGTTATTTATAAATCAAGATTGAACTTAGGTCAGGCATTGAGTCTGTTAGGAGAAGAAAAGAGGGTGGATTTTCTAAAGGATTTTGTTGAATTTATTGAGAATTCAAAACGGGGGATTCTATTAAGGGATTACTGATTTTAGTATTAATTACCAGCAAATTGTAGTTGCCTAATTCATTAGCTTTAAAAGAAGGAGTGGGGACGGGGGTTGACTTTGTGACATTTATGAATGCAATATGCGATACTAAAATCCCGGTTAACTTTGAAGACCGGATAGACCAAGCAGGCAAGATAGACCAGATAAATGGTGTAAAAGTTTACACTTTCCAGCCTGTCTGAAAAGGGTAAACTTTTGAAAAATAATAATGCGACCGCTACAGGCGTTATGACACACCCTCTTTGGTTTTTTCCAAAATTTTCTTCAGTTATCGCCCCTATTGATGGGAGGGGATAAAGAATCCACCCTGAATCCTGACCGATCGTCAGGGTAGTTTCATTTCGGGGGAGTGTGAGATTTAATCATTTCTTACCCCTCACACTTACCCTCATATCAAGTACGGAGCAGGCTCTCTTACAAGGGGAGAGTGAATTTTTGGGTAAAACTTACTGATTACCATTTCAAAAAAACTTACTAATCCTGCTTAAAAGGAACCCTCAATCTTATCCTCTCTCTTTAAGAGGGAAGAGGTAATAGTTGGGTTTAGGAGTGAAAAACCCCTGATGATTTTCAATGCAATCTTTAAAACAGATAGTCCAGTTGGAGACTCAATTTTATTGTGTTTTCCGTATTTATAAAATCCTCAACCGCCTTGCCAGGCAAATCTGGATAGTAAATCTCCGGGTTATTGTAAAGCCCGAAATGCTCGATCTCTGTCAATTTATACTTGAATTTTGCCCGCAATAAAATATTTCCGATTTTCTGCGAACTAACTATGTAGTATTTCATCCCCTTACCTGAGAGAAAGTCAATGCCAACATCCTCAAATATCCACTGGCTCATTCCATCGGTTGACCATAAGGCAACACCGCCTTCAACTAAAAAATTGGTGGTAAAGTTATGTTCAAAACTGAAACTCAAAAAGCCACCTTCTAAATCCGTATCCTTACCTTCAATCGCAGTCAAATCGACATTACCTTTGCGCAGTTCCAGGCGGAGGGCATCATAGTTGGAAAGATAAAAGAAAATTCTGATTGAAGATTCAAAGGTATGAGATGGTGTTGATGTTATTACCCTTGGTAGATATTTTCTTATTATCTTCTCCGAATATCTAATGCGCACCGGGAAAGCCGGCTGGAATTCTATCTCAAAATAACCCCGGGTATTAAAGAGCCCAAAACTTAAATTTTCAAACAGATCAAGATATGCCCGGTTTAGTATTATATTCCGGGTGAGCTGATACCGGGTCTCAAGGAATACTCCCTGTTCGGGCTTCGGAGTTGGGTCATCATAGATTGTAGTATATTCAGGATTTATGAGGGCATAGGGCTTTTCAAATGGCGTATCTTCAAATCTTCGGTATTCAGAAAATCCGCGATGGAATGGATTATCGTAGCCAATATCATAATGGCGATAGAGAATATTCAGGTAGAAATAGTCATACTGAACCCTTGATTTCACCAAATATGCATAGCAAAGATTATTTAAGGTATCTTTCTGACGCACAATCTCACCGGAGAAGAAAAATGGTTTAATTGGAAATAAAAATTCTGCACCATAATATAATCTTTTGGCTGAGTATGAAAGCTGGGTAATCTCCGGATAGAACCAGGGGTCATACTTATCAAGCGGAATATCAATCCATCTTGGGTCAGGGTCTATTATCTTATCAGGATAGTTGAGTCCCATTCCTTCAAAGGCCACATACGCACCAGGAAAGTATTCCTGTAACGGTGCAAGCCTCAAATTTGTCCCGATCACCTGTTCTTCAAGTTGATTCCTTTGCCATTCAAACAGGTAAGAAGAACTCGGTATGATGCGCCAGATTGTATTGTCAGGATTTACAATTGCATTACGGGTGGTGTAGGAATAGAAGAAAGAAGGCTTTAGAGTTATTCCGGTACCAAAGGGTGAAAGATGAAAACTGCCCGCGGCACCAGTAAATTGGTAACCATAATTATCGGTAAGGTCGCCGTAGATACCGGTAGAACGGCTGAATACCCTGGCGCGGTGTTCATCAGTATTGTCTACCATCAACCCTTCACCCCAGACTACCCGATAATTACCAAGATAGAAGCGATACAAAGGTCCAACATTACCAAGTCCAACATAACCCTTGGTTTGCTCCTTTTTCGGTTCATAATAAATTCCCATTTTAAGTCTTCTATTGTAGTTTGTCTTCAAACGGAAAGATGAGACCGGCTCCGGATGCGTTTTTTTCAATGAATCGAGTTCTTGTGATAGGTTGGCCTTTAATTTATCACATTCTTCATCTTTCCAGTTGTAGTATTCCTTTAAATAGGTTGTCGTATTATCAATATCTCCAATTGCTTGCTCCAGGTATGAAATCCTCGTCGCAATATTTTCATCTTCACCCACATCAAGGCGACTCTCATTTTCCATTTTGATTCGCACACTGCCGTGGAGTTTCTTATCATACTCATCAGTGTACTGGACATACCTTCTTAATGAGGTGTAGGAATAACTCGACAAACCACTTATCCTTCTTAAATCCCTTGACGATTTTATCTCTTTTTGTTTTAGCGCCAGAAGCACTGCACTGGCATCAACAGGAGTCATACGGTCAATGAGCAAAAGGTCATCAAATCCCATCTTATTGATATTCGCCGGTAAATAGAGGAGGTCTTCCCATTCATCAATCGCCCCTTTTGATGGTGGCTCTTCACTGGCAAGTTTTCTCTGTTCATTTACTATTGAAGCCCACTCGCTGCGTGCTGGAAAAGGCACTGCAATCTTTACAACCGGTTTTATCCTTTCAAATATCTCCGCGGTAACCTCCGGGACATTTCGCAATTCATAGACCGATTTAAATGGACCATAAATCTGACGGTATTCAAATATTGACCGGGCAACGGAAGAATCAACGGGCAATGTGTAGAATTCTTCAAGTGGGGCGCGATTCAGGTCAATCTGCTGGGAGATTAAAAAAATGCCAAGAAATATCATCAGTATCTTAAAAACTATAACCTACGGTGAAGGTATGGCTCAATGGCAATTCGGGGAGGTATTCTACGGCATAGTCAACAACGATGAATTTATAAAAAATCCCGGCTCCTAAATTTAGCACCTGCGGTTCGGTCCTTATTCCGGTTCTCAGAGAAAAAAAATTAAAGATTTTGCACTCTCCTCCGATATGCGTTCTTATTCCATCTTCGGTTATTGAGAAGTCAATCTCACTTGATAAATCATTAAAAGGTCGGTACCCAAAACCGGTCTGTAGGGAAGGAGACAATTCACCTATTTCATTACTCCCCAGCCTTGGTTTATTAAGATTATGGCAATATATCCCTAAAGACCATCTCTTCATCAGCCGGCCGACCATTCCCAGGTCAACACCGCAGGCAGCGCCATAGCCGGTTCTTTTGTTATTTATTAGATAAAGGTCTAATCCCAACCCAATTTTAAAATCATGGCTCAAGCCAATGCCCAGTCCGGCAGTAACCGCCTGCTCCTTCTGTTCACTGAAACCAAATTCACTCACTACCAATCCCAGCCCCCCCAGTGGTATGGGCCGGGCAAAGCCAACATTTACATTATGCAGTCCCTCTACACCTGACCAGGTATATTCATATCCACTGGAAATTTGATTTCTGTTGAGAAAGGCAAGTGCCGAGGGATTTATTCTTATTGCATCAGCCACCTCAATGTTTGCCACACAGGCATAGGAGAGTGCCTGGGCATAACCCGATACAACATATCTTTCAAATGCCTGACTGAGAAAGAAGATAAAACCCAGAAGCAATACTCCTCCTTATTTGAATTCAGTGCCAATTACAATCAATTTTCTTATAAATTCAGATTTTCCCTGGGGACTGGTCGCCTTGAGATTCAAGAGATAAATACCAATCTTACAGGGTCTTGAATCTTCATTACGGCCGTTCCAGAATATCTCCCGGGGTCCTCCACTTCCATCATAGAGTTTCCTTATCTTCCTGCCATGCATATCATAGATATCAAGAGTCAGGTGGTAATCAAGCGGTGAATTTATCTTTAGATGCGCCTGCTCACCAATTTGGGGTAGAAATGTCTTTGGTCCCAGAATCTCAAGTTTCGGCGTAAGACTCGCTGAGTCGCCAGTAGGGCTGGCAATATCTGTGGGAAATCTTAATAACAATTGATAACCTGTAGTATAAGGAGATTCCGGGTCATACTGTCCAACAATCCCGGTGAAAATCCTTTCTTCACCCTTTGCAATGGTCAATGGATTGATTCCACTATTGGTGGTAAACCTGACAGTTATTCCATATTCACCATTCAGCACTTCAAAGTTATATCCGTCTCCGGTTTTATAAGGTGAGGTCATAATAACACCCTTCAATTCAATTAAATTCCCCTCCATTCCTTCACTCAAGAAGCGATTTGGCTCTAAAAATTTTGGCTCAGGCACAGAGCCCATACCCAAAAACCATCCATAGCCATTGGCAATTTCAGTCAATCCATTATATTCGCTGATCCGGCCGATAATTCTTAATCTCGCCCCCAAAGAGTCAATATATTTATTAAATGTCGCATCGCCCGTTGCATTATAGACATTTATTCCACCCGTGCTGTCCTGGATATAAAAACTTGGACTACCGGAAGAGAAGACATAATTCGGGCCGGTCAATATTCCTTCAACAACAACCAGGCTGTCAAGATACATTGACGAAACACCATCCGGTCCTGGTGTCTGGCAGGTGGCAATGGTCTTGGGTGGTGGGGGAATAAAAAGATGGGAAAAATCTGATGTATCGCGGGGCAGCAACTCATAGCCATCATTGGGTGGAGAATTTGTGGTATACTGGCTTTTAATAGCAGTGAGGGTAAATGTATCAAGCGGTGCCAAATGTCCGGGGATATTTGTTGAGGCATTTATATATATCTTAAACGAAGTATTATTCATATCCCAGGCGGTGTAGCTGGTTGCCTCAAGTAAAAAACCTTCTATATACAGGACCTTTATTCGCACCAGGGAACCTTCAAAGTCTTCGGTATTGGCAATATTTCCATCTATCTCCTTTGGCTCGGGCAAGGTGCAGTTTTGTTTTTTTAATTCGTAAGAGAAATTGGTAAGTTCATTTTTACCCCGGTACTGGTCAACCCTGCCTGTTGCAATAATGCTATCGCCATATTCAAGGGGGGTTGGAAAGCCACCACTCAAATAAAGGCACACCCCCCCAGTATTGTCTTGGATGTATGCCTCTCTTGAAGAGAATATGCCAGGTGGTGCAGTGACCACGCCAGTTATGGTAACTATGGAATCAAGGAGATCCGGGATATAGTTTGAATCCAAATCCTTAAATGCCACGCCAATGGGCCAGACATATTCTGAACCATTAAAGGCACCCGGGGTCGGAAATGCGTTATTTATCCAGGTCTCAGAGCCATTGGGCAGGCGGGCGATGGAGAAGTCAGAGATTACATCATTACTCCCATATCCCTTTTTATCAATAAGACGGTCGTGGTTGTCGTAAAGGCTAATCGTATCACCGGTCTGGTTCAAATCGGGCCAATTGCCGAGCCAGTTTCCGTTCTGTAATGTATCACCATCACTGCTGATGATATATCCTTCACCACTGGCATAGAGCAAAAGATAACCAGTAGCCGGAATAGAAAAACCCGGTGGTATGGTTAATGTATTCACCCCATTAAAATCCTTGATTTTATAGCCTTGCAGGTTTATTGACTGATTCTTTTTGTTAAAGACTTCAAGAAATTCTTCATCCAGGTCGTTGTAGTTTCCGTTATTGTTGTGGTCAAAGGACTTCGGATCGGGTAAAAATTCGTTTATTACAAGTAATGTCTCAAGTGGGGTCTGGGTTGTACAGGAAGGGACATTAGAAATCCCTGACCAATTAGAATCTTCATCCGCCGTCTTTAAGGCAAAGTAATAAAGAGTCCCGGGCTGAAGTCCAGTTATGAGAAAAGAATCTGGGGCGCCGGCATTCGAAGGCGGTGGCTCACCAAAACATTCCGTAGCTGAGTAAAAATTTCCCTCAGTAATTTGGAACAGGGCATATCTGATGTCATAATAACTTGCCCGGCCTGAATTGCCATCATCACCGGGTGCAGTCCAGCGAAGTTTTACATTATCAGCGCCAGTCTGGATAATTGTCAGATTGTTTACCGGGGCTGGGGGTATTGTATCAGGACTTGAAGCGGTAATAAAATAGAAAATATAATTGCCACCGGGAATGCCATCGTTATCGCCATCCAACTTATTGCCAAATTGGTCTCTGATTGTATCATAAACAGTGACAAAGATGGTCTCAGCGTAGTAAAAATTGGAATCAGGATTGAGCTGCACGAGTCTATTCACACTATCATAAAAAATTGAAAAAGAATGGCTACCCGAGGAATCACCAGTTACATTGAATGCCTCTGAAATAATATATAAGGTGTCAAGGGACTCATTGAAATATATTAAAATATTTGAACTGATTCCGATTCCGGTGTCAGCACTATCCGGATAGGTATTTATAATTACTGGGGGTATGGTGTCAACAAGATAAGAAATAATCTTCACTGAATCAAGCCAGAAATTACAATTTGTTGAACCCATCTGATTATTCTGTCGGTCTTCGTATCTAAATCTTATCCGGGCATTCTGATAAGAATCATAATCAAAAAGGGAAATCTTTGGCACTGTCCAGACATTGGTCTGATTTGATTGATTTATCTTAAATAGGGAACTCCAGTCAATCCCATTGTTGGATATCTCTATAAAGAGGGTATCGTCAGGACCTAAGTTGTTTGAGGACTGCGAAAAACGATACCAGAAGGAAAGGGTCTCAGGACCGGAAAAAGAATGGAGATTAAGGTTTGGAGTTGTAAGGGTTGATGTGCCTTCCCTTAGCCAGTTTGCTGCATCATAGACCCTTACCCGGGCATGGAATGAGTCAGGATTTGCGGTTCCATATGTATGTCTATACCAATCTATCGTTGTATCGGTAAAGGTAGTATCCCAGCCCGAAGGTGGAAACTGAGAGCCGGTGAAGCTTTCAACAAGGAGTGGAGTCTGGGCAACAAGCGCGATAATTAGCGATAAAATTTGCATAAATGATTATATACCAATTTGGTAAAAAGTCAACCATAAATACCAAATCCTTGATTATGGCATTAAATTCAATAAAATATTATTATGAATAAAGATAAAGAGGCGTATATCTATGTCTTTTTGGTTATCCTCTTCTGGTCCACTGTGGCGTCAGCCTTTAAACTTTCCCTGCGTTATCTAAACTTTGTTCAGCTCCTCTTCTGGTCCTCCCTGACCGCATTTTTAATCCTTTTTATAATAATCGTATTTCAGAAAAAACTACATCTGCTTAGAGAATCATTTAAAAATGATTGGAAGAGTTCGCTATTCTGTGGATTCTTGAATCC
This sequence comes from Caldifarciminota bacterium, assembly GCA_039802265.1. GTDB lineage: Bacteria > Hydrothermota > Tepidihabitantia > SM23-42 > JAOAFX01 > JBDRWI01. The sequence continues at coordinate 8,342 of JBDRWI010000042.1, forward strand.
GTTTTTGTATTATATGGTCTTATTTAAGGCATATTCCCTTTTACCGGCACAGGAGGCACAACCATTGAATCAAACCTGGGCGATTGTCCTGGTATTATTTTCAGGTCTATTTCTGAAGCAACCGATTAGAATAAAAAGTATTGTTGCCATTTTCATCAGTTTTATTGGTGTCCTGATTATTACTACCCACGGCGATTTTAAACATCTTACCCTCTCCAATCCCCAGGGTGTAATCCTTGCCCTGGGCAGTGCCTTTATCTGGGCATTATACTGGATAGCTAACCTCAAAGACGACCGGGATGAGATTATTAAACTCTTCAGCAACTTTTTCTTCGGTCTTCTTTTTATTATTCCACTTATTGTAATAACCAATAACTTAAAACCTTCCTCCTGTTCTGGATTACTGGGTGGTATCTATGTGGGAATATTTGAAATGGGTATTACATTCCTCTTCTGGCTTAAGGCATTAAAATTTTCCGCCTCAATTGCCGGAATAACAAATTTAATCTATTTTATTCCATTCTTATCCCTGGTATTAATCAGTCTAACCGTGGGCGAAAAAATTTCTCCCTGGACAATCCTCGGACTCGCCTTTATCGTCGTGGGGAATTTAATTCAGCACAGGCGATAAAATTACTCGTTTCGTCATAAAATATGCCCACGAAAGTGGTTATTTGTTCTGGGGCTTTTGTCCTAACTGGAGAAATCCGGTTATCAAGATATTTTGGCCCAGATCAGCAGTCAGGGTCAGCATAGCCCGGTAATGATTAGAAACTTTCGGAATAAGAAATTGAGGTCAGAAATTATCTGTTCAACCAGCGAATTCCTCAGATTCTCTTGCCAGATGGAACTCCGCTTACCATCGGTGATTATGGTATATACCTTCCCGTTTTGCGGTTGTCTTTCATCAAGTTTCAAATATTTGTCTTTATATTTAACCACAACCTCCGGGCCGATTTCAATTTCAAGCTCACCCAGTTTTATATTTTTATAATGGAATCTTCCGGGGTATTCAATAAAATTGCTTTTATAGGGGCAGAATTTTTGGGGGGCAATGAGATAATCTACCTCTTCAATTCCGCTTAAAAAGAGAGACCGGGAATTATTCTTTGGGGTAATAAATATCGTCCTCTTTTCCGGGGTTACGATATAGACACCATCTTCAAATATTTTTAAGGTTGGAAAGGAAACTAAAGAATTGAGTGAGAACATAATTGAGAGGGCAACCATTATATAAAGTACTGTTATCTTTAGTGGTTTTACAAATAAAAGATAAAAAAGGATCAAAAACACCGCTGGAATTGAAAGTCTGACAGAGGCAAAAGGCAGGTGGGCAAAAAAATTTGAAATATATATCAGCAATTCAAGCAAGATTGAAATTATCGAATAAAAAATACCTATTGAAAAAAAGGACACGGGGGCAATAATAATGGTGATGAAAAGAAGATAGATTATCACTGAAGAAAGGGGAACAACCAAAACATTAGAGAAGACTGATAGTGTCTGGCAGCGATTGAAATGATAGATGAGTAATGGTGATACAAAGACCTGTGCCGAGAAGGAAACGGCCATCATTGCTAATAATGTTTTTAAAAATCTCGGTTTTATCTTCTGCAGGATTGAACTCTCCAGTCGGGGATAAAGATAGAGGATGCCATAGACCGCTGCAAATGACAACTGGGCACCGGGATCAAAGAGTAATTGAGGGTCATAAAGCAAAAGGAAAAGGGCAGTGATATTGAGGATATGAATGGGATTGACATTCCGCTCAAAGGTCAATGCCAGACCAAAGAAGAAAGCCATAATCACCGCCCTTAAAACACTGGGGCGAAAACCAGTAATCCCGGCATAAAAGAGCAACAAAATTATTATCAAAAAAAACTTTACAATCCGGGGTAGGGGCAAAAAGAGAAAGAGCAACCCCAAAAAGGTTATAACAAACCCAACATGTAATCCGGAGACCGCAAGTATGTGCAATACCCCGGCCCGGGCAAAGACATCCTGCAGTTCTTTTCCCACCCGGCTTGAACCACCCAATACAAGACCCGTGCCGATTCGGTAATGCACCGGAGGGAGATTCTTTTTTAAAAGACTGTCAATATAACTACCTATTATATAAAATATCCTGTTTGGATAAGCACCGGGCAAATTATCTACAATTGTCCCGGATAGGATATTATGCCTATCGGGTCTATCGGCAGGCAGAATGCGTCCTCTGATTACAAGCGTCCTTCCTAAAAAAACCGCCTCCTGGAATGTGTAGTATTCAACGGGCATTTTAAAATCAAATGTATCTTTATTTATAATTACCTTTTTTAGATTGATTGACAACTTCATCCCATTCTGGAGATAATCCTCTGCAACTACTACACCCTGATAACAAAACTCCCTGATTTGCGGAAGATTCTTTATCGCACCCCGGAATGATGTGTTGATTGCCGAAAGGAAGAGCAGTGCAATAAAGAGAAATTCTTTTTTGAAAAAAGAGAAACCTATTGAGAGTAAGAGCAGAAATCCATTCTGCGTTAAATTGAAATTGAATATGGATTGAAGAATTATACCAAAAACTACAGCAAGAAGGACCCTTATCCCGAGTCTATTTATTTCTCTCCTTTGATTGCAAATATAAATTTACGCAGTTTTTTTATCTCTCCGGATAGATTATTTTGCTCAATGTCGCCTTTGCCTTATTCAGCTCAATCCTTGCCATACCCGGATTTGAACCCGCGGGTTTAAGGCAGGCATAGATAAAATAGTCACTCCCTATCGGTTGAATTATAAAGAAAGCCGATTGTGTCAGCCAGATCAGTTCATTCTCCGCCCCTAATTTCAATGTCTCCTTTATCTCCTTTGTGGTAAGGGTCAGCGATGATATTTCGGCATCAAAGAGATTGACATCAAAATCGACCTCAATAACAGCCTGGGCTACCGGGATACCGTCATAGCCCACAATACTCACATACCGACAACCCGGAATCTTCTCCGCAATTTTTCTTATCTCTTCCTGCAGGTCTTCGGCCATAAATCCTCCTATGCCCTTTCCAAATACTCACCGGTTTCGGTATCAATCTTTATCAAATCTCCAACCTCAATAAACGGCGGAACCCGACATTTGTAACCCGTTTCGAGAACCGCAGGTTTGGTCTGTGCCTGGGCTGTGGCATCCTTTATATAGGCCTGGGTCTCTATCACCTTCAATACCACAGTCTTGGGCAAAATGATACCGAATGGTTTATCCTCAAAATACTGAACCTTTACCCTTATATTGGGTGTTAGCAATTTTGCCCGGTCACCAATAATCTCTTCATCAAGTGAAATCTGTTCGTAATTATCAAGATTCATAAAGTAGTATTTACCATCGCTGAAATAGATATATTCCATCTCGACCTCTTCAACCTCAGCCTCTTCAACACGGTCAGTAGAGCGAAACCTGATCTCTTTTGAAAGACCGGTCGTCAAATTGCGAACCTTCATTACTACCATACCCCGCCAGTTTCCGGGGGTAATATGAGTTACCTCCAATACCGAATAGGGTTCATCTTCAATTTTTATAATCATTCCCCTCTTTACCTGAGTAACCTGAATCATTTCACCTCCCAGCGATAGATACTTGAGTCTTTGGTATCATCAATGATGATACCAAGTTCATTTAATTTCTTTCTAATTCCGTCGGATAACTCGTAATCCTTTTTCTTTCTCAGTTGATTGCGCACATCAACAATAATTTCCACCAATTTTGGTGACACATCAGTTGTTCTTTTCTCTTCTTTGAACCCTAAAATTGAAAGATATTTCTTGATACTGAAAAAGATCTCCAATGAATCATTCTGATAGCCTCTGTTGACCAGTTCAAATATAACGGCGAGTGCCCGTGGGGTATTAAGGTCGTCATCAAGGGCATCTCTGAATTCCTCCCACATAAGTGGTTCAATGTCCTTTACCTCTTCATTATGTCGATCCAGGTAGGTCTTTATTCTCATAAAGGCGAGTTTTGCCTCTTCAAGCCGCTCTCTTGAAAAATCTATTGGTGTGCGGTAATGGGTCTTCATTAAAAAGAGACGGACCACATTTCCGGAAAAATCCTTAAGGATATCTTCAATCAAGAAATAATGGCCCGTGGATTTTGACATCTTTTCACCGGTCAACTTGACCATTCCGTGATGAAGCCAGAAACGGACAAATTCCTTTCCACTTGCCCCTTCCGACTGGGCAATTTCATTCTCATGATGAGGGAAGACCAGGTCGTCCCCACCGGTATGAATATCAAATGATTCTCCGAGATAATGCATTGACATCGCCGAACATTCAATATGCCAGCCCGGCCTTCCTTTGCCCCAAGGGCTGAGCCAAAAAGGCTCGCCTGGCTTTGCCGATTTCCAGAGGGCAAAGTCCAGCGGGTCTTCTTTCAATTCACCGATTTCAATCCGCGCCCCGGCCTGCAATTCATCGATACTCTTTTTAGACAACTTCCCATAATTAGGGAATTTGCGGACCCGATAATAGACATCGCCATTCTTTTGGTAGGCAAATCCCTTTTCCATCAACCGCTCAATTAAACTGATTATCTCAGTGATATGCTGGGATGCCCGGGGGTAGTGATCCGGTGCTAAAATATTCAGATTGCGACAGACATCAAGGTAGATGTTGATATTCTGCTGGGCAATAATCCGCCAGTCAGTATTTAATTCTTCCTGCTTTTTTATAATTTTGTCATCCACATCCGTAAAATTTTCAATACTCCTTACTTTATAACCAAGGTATTTTAACCACCGCACGAGGATATCCCTGGTCATTGCTGCGCGGATGTGTCCAAGATGGGGTGGTCCCTGGACGGTTACCCCGCAGGTATAGATTCCAACAACATCCCGCAGCGGTTTAAACTCTTCCAACCTCCGAGTGAGGGTATTATAAAGTCTGAGCCCCATACTTATCGGTTGCTGTTTGTAGTATTTTTTAAATAGGCGGTTGCCGCGGCAATTCTTACCAGTGGATTGGGTGCCGAGAATAGCTCTGCAAATATTTTTAAATCCTCCTTTTTGTGATAGAGTCTCAAACCCTCAATTGCCGCGATTGAAACATTGATATAATCATCCCCAGTTGCCTTCTTTAACAACTCATAAAATTCTAAGAGCGGGAATTTCTTCATTGCCTCAGCACCCTTCACCCGAACGAAGGGGTCCGGTGACTGGACTGCCGCTTTTAATACCTCAATACCCTCGGTATTGTGTAACATTAAAAGTGCCTGTGCCGCGGCAATCTTTAAATCCCAGGGGGTATCGGTAAGTAACTCCTTAATATACGGTATTGCTGAAGTATCATTTATTTCAGCAAGGGCAAGGACCGCCTGACTCCATACCTCCACATTGGGATTTTTGGGGTCCATCTCTTTTTTGATAAGATTTACCGCCTGGTTTTCACCCAGGAGTGCCAGAGATTTCGCGGCATAAATACGCACAAGTGGGTCGTTATCCTTCAATCCGGGAATAATCGCCTTTTTATCCTTGAAATTTGCCAATCCCTGATAGGAATAGCGCCTAACTTTTGAAATCTTGTCCTTTGTGCCAGCCATTAGAATTCTGTAGCCGGCGGTATCTTTGATTGTGGCAACCAGATGATAGGCCTCTGTGCGGATTAACGGGTCATCGCTGACGCACAATTTTTTTAAAATTGGGGAAAGGGATTGTTCTTTTAATTCATAGAGGGCTCCCAGTGCCGCAACCATCGCTTCCTTGTTATCTGATTGAAGGGTCTGATACAGAGTGTTATATCCATTTTCATCACCGATCTCGGCAAGCCCCCGGGCGGCGGCTATCTTTACCGCTGCAGAGCGATCCTCCAGTCCCTTTTTTAAGATTGCCTCTGCCCTTTCTTTCGGTGGCATACCACAGAATGAAATAAGAACTATCAATAGTAAAGGAATTAAAAAATGAATCTGCCACTTTTTAGCATCCATAGTTAATTATAACCATTTTCGGCTCAATGTCAATTCTTGACGGGTAGGATTATTTTAATATAATTATTTAATGTCTGAAAGTGAGTATATTTCAAGTTTTGCAAAGATTGCTGAATCATTATTGGAGTATAAAGATATTAAGAGTATTTTCAAGAATATCACAAAATATGCCTGCCGTCTTTTTAATGCCTCGGCATCTTCTATAATGCTTTTTGATGAAAGACGCGAAATTTTAAGGATTGTGGAATCACACAACCTTTCCAAGGAATATCTGAAGGTAGTAAAGGTGCGTAAAGATGAAGAAGTTGCCGGCCGGGTATGTCAGGAAAAGAAGATAAGGTTTGTTCCAGACATTATTGAGGTCTTTGTTAAGAAACAGGATACCTTTTCCCTTGAATGGATAAAGAAAGAGGGGCTACAATCCTTTGTCTGCGCCCCCCTGATTGTTAAAAATGAGGCAATCGGTTGTCTCAATCTCTATTACCGCAGCAAAAAAGAAAGTTTTGAGGAACTCTCTACCCTTGATTTCTTTGCCAAACTTGCCGCAATTTCAATAGAACAGAAAAAAATGGTAGCGGAGATTGAAAATAAGTCCCGGGTAGTAACCGGTCTTGAGCAGGTTGGGCTTGTCTTTGCCTCAACATTTGATATAGAAAGAATTACCGAGGTATTATTATCTTCTGCCATCTCAATAACCAATACCGATACCTCAAGTTTAATTCTTATTGATGAGAGCCGGAAGGCTATCCTTGATGCATTTGAGTTTTCAAGAAAGTCCCAGAAATTGAGAAGATACAAAAGTTCGGCACGTCTTGTCAATGGAATTTCCGGAGAGATAATCAAAAATAGAAGACCGGTTGTAATTACGGACCTGAAGAGCTATAATAAAGTAAATCCGGTTTCCTTAAAAAAGGGACGGGCTTCGATTATTGCAATGCCCCTTATTGCGCGAGAGAAACTTCTGGGTATTTTGTATGTTGATTCATTCAAAATCAGGGAATTCTCTCAGCTTGACATTGAATACCTTCAACTTTTGTGTAATCAGGCGGCAATCTCTCTTGATAATACTGCACTTTATAAGCGTCTGGCCCGAGAGGCTCAGGAAACTGCAATTTTATACGAGGTTGGTAAGACATTTATATCAACCCTTGATTTTGACCAGCTCCTTAATAATATCCTCAAGCGTCTCATTGATACATTCGGGTATCTCAATCTTGCCATATTCCTGGTAGATGAAGCAAAGAATGAATTAAAACTCCGTTCATATATTAACTATCCAGAGTCAGTAAAGAATATAAAGATTGGTATTGGTGTCAATGGAATTACCGGTCATGTTGCAGCAACAAAAGAGATGCATTACGCAGCGGATGTTTCAAAGGACCCGTATTACATTCCTGGTGTCAAGGAGGCAAAAAGTGAGGTATGTTTTCCATTAATGATTGGGGAAAAATTGATCGGTGTATTGGATGTGGAAAGCCCCGAGATCAACGGATTCACCCCTGACGACATCCGACTCCTTGATACACTCAGTGCCCAGATTGCCATTGCCCTTGATAATGCCCGGCTCTATGAAGAGGCAAAGAGACTTTCCCTTACCGATCCTTTGACCTCTCTGGCAAATCGTCGCAGTTTTGATATGTTTATTGATGCTGAAATAAAAAGGGCTGAGCGGTATCGCCGTCCATTCGCCCTATTAATGATTGACTTTGACAATTTCAAGTCCTATAATGATAAATTTGGCCATACATCCGGCGATTATATATTACAAAAATTCAGTAAAATACTGAAGGAGTCAATTCGTGATGTTGATTTCTTGAGTCGTTACGGGGGCGACGAATTTGTGGTGGTTTTGCCCGAGACTGATGCCAACTTTGCCCTTCTTGTTGCCGAGAGAATGAGAAAAAGGATTGAATCGGAAAATCTTGAGCCAAGGGTAACCCTCAGTATCGGTGTCGCAATGTTTCCCAAGGACAGTCGTGATAAGAAGACGCTCATCAATCTTGCCGACCGTGCCTGCTATGAGGCAAAGCAGATGGGAGGTAATAGAGTAAATTTCGCCTCGTAATAAAAAAATATAAACCTTATACGGAGGTTTAAAAGGAGGTAAGATGTTTGGCATTTTAATCTTTTATCTTCTTAGTGAATCAGTAATTGTTGAACTCCAGTATGCTGAGAAAGACCTCAAATTTGAGACGGCCGAAGGATTAACCCGAATAAGGATTGAAGGACTGGAGATTACCGATTTGCCAGGGGCACCGGAGTTGCCTGTTCAGACAATAAAAGTGGCAATACCCTATGGTGCAAGAATAAAGGATGTAAAAATAAAGAACACTGGGACAACCACAATTTTGGGGAAATATGAATTATCCTGGGCCCAGCCCCCGGCGATTCTTTCAATGAAGAAATTGCCGCCCAGGGTTGGGCGCAATGAAGAAATTTACAGCGCCGAAGCATTATATCCCGAGGATATCATTGAATTCAAAGGAACTGGAGTTTATGATAACCAACAGATTTGTGAAATAAATATCTTCCCCGTGCAGTATTGCCCTGCCCTTAAAGAATTGGTCTTCCATAAGACAATCCAATTATGTGTTGAGTATGAAGGTGGCATAAAGCTACCGGCAAAAAAAGAGATTATCAAAAAGATGGTCACCAATCCTGAAGATATCCCTCCAAAGGGGGAGCTACGGGAAAGGAATAATTTTAGATATCTAATTATTACCAATCCACCACTGGATACCGTATTTCAGAGACTGGCGGATTGGAAGACAAAAAAGGGACTTCTCGCCCGGGTGCGCACCACGAACTGGATCTATTCCAATTATCCCGGAGAGGACAATGCTGCAAAGATAAGAAATTATCTAAAAACCCTGCCGGATTCAAGTGTTGAATATGTGCTTTTGGGTGGAGACATAGATTTTATCCCCTGTCGTTTCGCCTATGCGATGGATTGTAGTGCCGGGTATTATCCTGGTCGTGAAGACACAATGCCCGCTGATTTGTATTATGCAGATTTGCAGGGCGATTGGGACCTTGATAACGATGGCAGTTATGGTGAAATAGAAGACAGCATTGACCTATACCCCGATCTTTTTATCGGAAGGGCACCGGTCAATACCATTGCTGAGGCACAGAAGTTTGTGGAGAAGGTTTTGACATACGAAAAAAATCCCCCATTGGATTATCTAAATAATGTCCTCTTTGCCGCGGAGATTCTGTGGAATGACCCTTATACCGACCAGGGTGTCCATAAGAACAAGATTGAAAATGAGTCGTTTTCCCCTAATTTTACATTGACAAAGCTCTATCAGAGTCTGGGAAATGAGACGAGAGAAGCGGTGATGCAGGCAATCAGGGATGGCAATGGTCTTATAAACCATGATGGCCACGGCTGGATTGATCTGATTTCGGTTGGGGGCTGGCCCCACCGCATATATGCCACGGACTTTGATACAATTACCAATTCTCCGCGATATGGAATTTTATACTCAATCGGTTGCTGGACCAACGCCTTTGATTTTGCCGCAATAAGCGAGGCATTTGTGAATAGTCCCCAGGGGGGTGGTGTAGCATACATCGGTAACTCAAGTTATGGCTGGGGCTCACCCGGAAATCCTGGATTTGGCTACTCAGATCGATTTGACAGTAGGTTCTTCTATTCTCTATTGAAAGAAGATAACTTCCATCTTGGTGTAGCACTGAGTCTTGCCAAGGCACACTTTATCCCCTATTCAAGGGAGAAGAATGTCTACCGGTGGCATCAGTACCAGATAAATCTTTTGGGTGACCCTGAACTACCGGTCTGGACACAAACTCCGGAGACGCTGGCTGTCTCATACCCCCAGATTCTTCCACTGGGTAATGCGCAAATCTTAATTACGGTTAAGGAGAAAGAGACAAATTCACCAATAAAGGATGCCCTGGTCTGTCTGATGAAGGGTAATGAATCCTATGCCGCCGGTTATACCGATGGCAGCGGCTCGGTATTTCTTGATATATCCCCACAGACTGTCGGAAACTTTGATTTAACAGTTACTGCCCATAACTATCTGCCATTTGAGACAACCATTCCGGTGGTAAGCGGAAGCTATGTAAATTTCAACAACTGGATTATAAACGACATCTTCGGTAATAATGACCAGATTGCAAATCCCGGTGAGCACATCCTTTTAACAATCATGATAAAAAATTGTGGTAATACGCCAGCAAATAATATTCAGTTAGTTCTCCGCTCTTCAGACCCGAATGTATTTATAGCCGATAGCATTGCCTTTACCCCGAATCTGCTGCCCGGGGATTCATTATTGATTGAGAATGCCTTTGCAATAACAATTGATACAGTCCCTGACCACTATTGCCTTGCCTTTGACCTCCAAATAACAGACAATCATCAAACTCTTCATTTTTTTCCAGTTATCCTTGTAGGTACACCAATTATTAATATTCATCTGGTTGATATTGTAAATCCTCCAGTCCTGCCGGGTGTGGTGGAGTCTTTATATATCAGTCTAAAGAATTCCGGAGCCGGTATCGGACATTCAACCCGGGCACTGCTTGCTTCCATTGACCCGTATGTCTTTATACTCATTGATAGTCTCCGTTATGGTGAAGTCATGCCAGATTCAATAAATATTCCTGCCGAGCCATTTGTAGTATATATCAGTCCATTCTGTCCCAATTCTTACAAGGCAGAATTGCTGTTTCAGGTGGAAAGCGAAAATTATAATTTTCTGGATACCTTTAATTTATTGATTGGTGTAACCGGTTTCAGTGATGATATGGAATCGGGTAGCAATTTATGGACTACCGGGGGCATAAATAACCTCTGGCATATCTCCCAGCGTCGTGCCTTCTCCCCAACCCATTCCTGGTATTGCGGTAATGAAACAGGCGGCCAATACATTAACAATATGAATTGCTACATTCAGTCAGTTCCCTTTATGGTTCAGGAAAATTCTCTGTTGAGATTCTATCGCTGGTTTTCAGTTCCCCTTTATGGTGCTGATGGAATCTATGTCATCGTCCTGCACAACGGTAATGCGGATACCCTTGATTTTATTGGCACCGGTGGTGCACTAAACGGAAGGGGAATTCAGAGTGACTGGTTTGAAGAAATCTATCCTCTCAGTCAATATCCGGCTGGCGATACAATTCAATTGAGAATTTCCTTCGTCAGCGACAATGATGGTGCGGTTGGTGAAGGATTCTATATTGACAATGTCAATGTTGAATATATTGCAGCGGTGGATGAAATGGTAAGTCAGCGGGTTAGCCTATCAAAACCCAGTTTAACATTATTACCAAATCCATCCCGGAATCACTTCTTTATTAAATTCCAGATTCCCAATTCCAGACCTTCAATTTACAAACTATCTAATTGTTACTCGCTACCTGCTACTTTGAAAATTTACGATGCAACCGGCCGATTGGTTAAAGATTTCCCAAATCTAACAGTAAACGACGGGCGGTCGACAATAATTTGGAATGGCACTGACAATTTCGGGCGCCAACTTCCGGCCGGTGTCTATTTTGTCCATTTAAAAGCCGATAACTTCCGACAGATTATTAAGGCGATACTCCTCAGGTGAAAAAACGAAATTATCCGACTTTAAACTTACCGGGCGATGACTATTTTTATCGGCGTTAAATTTAGAGCGTTCAACTTCAGGAAGTATACTCCGGCACACAGCGTTAGTTTCGTCTCAGGATTTTGAATTGTCTCAACGACCCGTCCGGTTATATTATACACTGAAATCGGATAGCAATCTCTTTTGGGAATAAGGGAAGAACATTTAACCCCAGAAAGAATCGGATTTCTTACCCGGATTGTTGAAATTCGGGAATTAATATTTTCGCAGATGCCGAGCGGCGGGTTAGGTTCACCAGGGGTAAGTGAATCATAATTAAAAAAATCTACCGAATTATTGTCGGTATCATCACCGTCCGGATAACGACCAAGGCAGTGCCCAGAAGCAACATCAACTGCTGGTAGCCATTCACCACTAAAAAACCAGCCATTCAAGGTGCCATAGCCGAGGGCATCAACGGTGATATTATTAAACCTCAACTCAAGATTGTCGGGTCCGTTCTGTAAATCCGCATCAACATTAACCAGGTCAGCATTGGGCACCCAGGAATTCTGGGCTACCACAAAGAAGTTATCATTGGGAATTGAATAGCCACTCAGGTCAATAGTCACATATTCCGAACCATCATTGCCATTTACCCCAACCAGACTGAAGCCATTTAAACTTGAGCCACCCGGTCCATAGAGTTCAATAAAACAACCCGAATCCGTTCCCGGCGCATCATAATAGACTTCATTGATAACAATATTCAACGCCCCAACATAGTATGAATTGGTGTCGGAATAGGTTGTGAGATTATCATCATCGGTGAACTTCAAGTAATAAAATATTGTATCACCGGCGGGCTGTCCCGGAATTTGAAATCTGAATGTATCATTGCTTACTGCGGTATGTGAAATCTTCAACGGTGAATTGAGGTTGTTTATTCCATAATAAAGAGTATCAGCAATAATTGTCCCATCATCACTCACCTTGGCATAAACATTTGTCGCAACATTGGCACCCGGATTTGTTGGTTTATGCCAGACACGGACAATTACTGGTGGCTGGGTTGCTGATGGTGTAAAAGCTGCATCATCAAGATAGAAAATTGCCCCCCCATTCCATCCCGCACTGTCATAGGCACGGACAAAGACATAGGCCGAATCAGCACCACTCGGTGATAGTTCGGTCATGGTCAATTGTTGCCAGTTAGTAGAATTAGCGGAGTAAACACTTGACCAGATATTACTCCATCCACTGCCGGTATGCCAGGCAATCGCCTGCCTTACTCGGCCCCGTGTATCATTATCATAGACCCAGATTGTGAAGGTATATTCAGTATTGGGATTTATCGCAAATCTATCAGACATAAAATCTGCCTTATCCTGGGAAGTAGTAATCAAACTCTCCTTCACACTGAAACTACCGGAATGGACATTGCCACTCTCCTGAAAGATTAAAATAGAATCGTCTCGATACCAGTTGTCAGGCATTCCCCCGGTCCAGTTCTCAAAGCCGGGATTGGGTAATAGATTCTGGGAAAAACTGAATACTCCAAAAAGAAAGACTATAAATAATTTTTTCATAAAACCCCCTTATTTCAATAATTATAATAAAAATCTATCCAATGTCAACACCGCCATTCTTCACCTTATCCGCGCTATCGCTTGATAATAAGGTCGTAATTTATCACTGAAAATAGCAGGGATGGTTCGTAAGCCGGGTTCTGTTTTTATCCACCAATACTGGTGAATATAGATAGCCATTTCTCTGGTTCCGATGTCGCCACCGGAATCAAGCAA
>JBDRWI010000043.1:0-20595 GCA_039802265.1 Caldifarciminota bacterium
AAAATTTTCATTATAGAAAAGAATATGGACAAGATACATCTGGGGTTTCTGATAGTCGCTGGAAAGTGCACAACTTTAAGATGGAGCGTCTCTGGGGGTTTCAGGGGTTCTCCCCTGATGTATCTTGCACCAAGTATCTGGCAGGAAAAAGCAGTCTATAAGAAATTCAGTCATAATCCCGAAGGCGGTCGCATCCTGACCGGTATCGGGGCAGGTTTATGTGCCAATAGCATTAAAATTGGCTGACAATTGACAGAAGCAATTTTTTGGATATAATTAAGTCTTTAATGATTAAAGGAACTGATGATATCCGTTATGCGTTTGTTAACGGCGTTATCCGGGCAAAGGAAGCGCGGCTTTTGAAAAAGGGTCATTTTGATAGGCTCGCGGAGGCAGATTTATCAAGTTTCAGGACTATTCTCGCCGATTCGGACTATGGTGCTGAATTAAATTTTCTTGAAATGTTAGAACGAATAGAAAATGAAGAACGTAACTTTTTTAATAAATATTGTCTCCATATTGAAGTAAAGAGAGCCATTGACTGGCCTGAGGCAATTCATAATCTCAAGGTGAAATTGAAGAACGGACCCGAAAGATTATTGTATCCCGTTTCAACCCGAGAGGTAGAATCGTGGGATGAGATAAAAATGGCAATTGCGACTTATATTGAAGATAAGGATAACTTCGCCTTCTCAACAAGCCTTGATAGAATTCTCTGCAAGAAACTATATGAAAACGCAGGATTTTCCGAATTTTTCTTGAGGTTTTACGAACTCTATTTTGATTTGGAAAATATCCGTTCGTTCTTCAGGGTAAGACAGTTTGATGACCCCATTGAGACATTCAATAAAGTCTTTATAAATTATGGGACAATCCTTAAAGAAAAATTCCTTGAGATTTTAAACAAGGATAAGGAGGCAATTATCAGATCTTTTCGCAATACACCTTATGAAAGTCTTATTGAAAGGGCGGTTAAGTCTTTTGAAGAAGAACTCTCTTTTGTTAAATTAGAGAGGATAATTGAAGAAAAAAGATTGGTTTTCTTAAAACAGGCAAGGATGTATGCCTTCGGTGTGGAACCGCTATTCGGGTACTTACACTTCAAAAGGGCAGAGATTAGGTGCTTAAGACAGGTCTATACCGGCCGGCTCAGGAATCTGCCGGTTTCTTACATAAAAGAGAGCATACCTGATGTATGGGAGTGATTTAGAAAAAATGAATAAGAGCAATATTGCGATCGTGGGGAAGAAAGAAGATGTCCTTCCGTTTCTGGCGACTGGTGCAAGGGTTTGTTATATAAAAGAAGGGGGTGCACAAAGAATGGTTGAGGAGCTTATAAACCAGGGGATAAAGGTAATCTTTTTTGCCGATGAATTTCTTGGTGAACTTGATGGGATAATAAAAAAATTCCAATCCGAAACATTCCCCTGTCTCATTCCCTTCTCTTTTGGTGGTGCCAAGACAAAGCTGGGCATCGAAAGAATAAGAGGCATAATAAAAAAGGCCGCGGGTGCGGATATCTTTTTAGACCAGGTATGAAGCAAGGCAAGATTGTAAAGGTTTCCGGACCACTGGTGGTTGCCGAAGGGATGTCTGGGGCAAAGATGTATGATGTTGTGCGGGTAAGCGAAGAAAGACTTATTGGTGAGATTATAGGACTGGATGGTGATAATGCGGCAATTCAGGTTTATGAAAATACCACAGGGATCGGTCCCGGCGACCCAGTCTTTCTTACCGAACAGCCACTCTACGCAGAGCTCGGACCAGGACTTATTGAGTCAATATTTGACGGTATTCAAAGACCGCTGGATGTAATCAGGGACAGGGCTGGACCCCTGATTATCAGGGGGATTGAAATTCCGGCACTGAATAGAGAAAGGCAGTGGGAATTCAACCCCTTAGTTAAAGAAGGCGCTTTGCTAAATCCCGGTGACATCATTGGTGAGGTACAGGAGACAACCCTGGTTCTCCACAAAATTATGGTGCCACCTGATATAAAGGGAGTAGTTAAAGAGATAAAAAAAGGCCGCTTTAGGGTGACCGATACAATATGTCGGCTCAAGACCGACGATGGTGAAAGGGAACTCACACTCATGCAGCGCTGGCCAGTGCGTTTGCCCAGACCATACCGAGAGAGGCTTGCACCAAGTTTGATTCTTTCCACCGGCCAACGGGTCATTGACACGTTCTTTCCTATTGCCAAGGGTGGTACTGCATGTTGTCCCGGACCATTTGGCTCGGGCAAGACGGTGATTCAACACCAGCTGGCAAAATGGGCTGATGCTGAGATTATTGTCTATGTGGGGTGTGGTGAGAGGGGTAATGAGATGACTGATGTGCTTTTAGAATTTCCTGAATTGAAGGACCCTAAGAGTGGACAGCCGCTTATGAAAAGGACAATTCTAATCGCCAATACCTCAAATATGCCAGTTGCGGCAAGAGAGGCATCGGTCTATACGGGCATAACCATCGCCGAATATTTTCGGGATATGGGTTATTCGGTGGCATTGATGGCCGATTCCACATCAAGATGGGCTGAGGCAATGAGGGAGATTTCAGGTAGACTGGAGGAGATGCCCGGTGAAGAGGGGTATCCAGCCTATCTCGGCACCAAGGTCAGTTCATTTTATGAAAGGGCAGGTAGAGTGAGGGCACTTGGGAAGCCCGAGCGGGAAGGTGCACTCAGTGTAATCGGTGCAGTCTCGCCACCAGGTGGAGACCTCTCTGACCCGGTGGTTCAGGCGACATTAAGGGTTGTTAAGGTCTTCTGGAGTCTTGAGGACCGGCTGGCATACCAGCGCCATTTTCCCGCGATTAGCTGGTTAAACTCCTATTCTCTCTATATTGATGAACTTCGGGATGACCTTGATAATGTGGCTTCTGGGTTTGCTGAATTATCAAAGGAGGCAATGCGCCTTTTGGAACAGGAGGCAGAATTACAGGAGATAGTCAGGCTTATCGGAATTGATGCACTATCGCCTGAGGACCGACTGCTCCTTGAGGGCGCCCGTTCAATAAGGGAAGATTTCTTACATCAGAATGCATTCCATGAGATTGATACCTACTCATCCCTGCTTAAACAGTTTAAGATGCTTGATGTCTGCCTGTTTTTCTATAATGAGGCAAAACGTGCACTGCAGCGAGGAATTCCCCTGACTGATATCACCCGGATGCCGGTGCGGGAGAAGGTCAGCCGGATGAAATATGTCCTGGAAGCTGAACTCTATAAGATTGACCAGTTGAAGAACGAGATCGTTGAGGAGTTTAGAAATTTAAAAACAACAAGTGATTAGGGTGAGGCAAAATTGATTAAAGAATATCAGAGCATAGCCACAGTGAGTGGTCCTTTGCTTTTGGTTGAAGGGGTGAATGGTGCAAAGTACGAGGAACTGGTTGAAATCTTTACCGCCACCGGTGAGAAGAAGAGGGGTAGGGTTCTGGAATTAAACGAAGACAAGGCATTGGTTCAGGTCTTTGAGGGTTCTTCAGGAATAGACATTGCCAACTGTCGGGTAAGATTTTTGGGTCGAACCCTCAAGATTGGCGTTTCAACCAGTATGCTCGGACGGGTATTTGATGGACTGGGTAGACCCAGGGATGGAGGTCCCGAGATTATCCCTGAGGTCCTGCTGGATATAAATGGTGCACCAATAAATCCAACGGCAAGGGCCTATCCCAATGAGTTCATTCAGACCGGAATTTCTGCGATAGATGGAATAAATACCCTGGTGCGTGGGCAGAAATTACCGATATTCTCGGGCTCTGGACTTCCCCATAATCGGCTTGCCGCCCAGATCGTGCGTCAGTCAAGGGTCCTCCAGAAAGAAGAATCCTTTGGAATTGTCTTTGGCGCGATGGGTATCACATTTGAAGAGGCAAACTTCTTTATAAATGACTTTACCAATTCCGGGGCACTGGAACGGGTTGTGCTCTTTTTGAATCTGGCAGATGACCCGGCAATTGAAAGAATCTCCACCCCCAGGGTTGTGCTTACTGTCAGTGAATTTCTGGCGTTTGAAAAGGGGATGCATATTCTGGTGATCCTTACCGATATGACAAATTATGCTGAGGCACTAAGGGAAATCTCGGCCGCAAGAAAGGAGATTCCCGGAAGAAGGGGTTATCCTGGTTATCTCTATACGGATTTGGCTTCAATCTATGAAAGGTCAGGACGAATTAAAGGCAAGAATGGCTCAATTACCCTTATTCCCATTCTCACAATGCCCGAAGACGACAAGACCCATCCTATTCCGGATTTGACCGGATATATCACCGAGGGGCAGATTATCCTCTCCCGTTCCTTATACAGAAGAAAGATTATGCCCCCAGTGGATGTAATGCAGTCCCTTTCCCGGTTAAAAGATAAGGGGATTGGTGCCGGTAAGACCCGCGAAGACCACGCTGACCTTTTCAATCAACTGATCGCCTGCTATTCAAGGGGTAAGGAGGCTCAGGAGTTGGCGGTGGTTCTGGGGGAGGCTGCACTTTCAGACCTGGATAAGATCTATTTGAAGTTTGCTGAAAGATTTGAAGAGCATTATATAAATCAGGGAGAGTATGAAGACCGGAGTATCCAAGAGACTCTGGATCTGGGGTGGAAATTGCTTCGGATGGTACCTCGGGTAGAGATGAAGCGGGTAAGAGAAGAATATCTGAAGAAATACTACGACCAGGCTGACGCTACCGAGGGATTTGATCTATGAAACTGGCCGTACCGCCAACCCGTATGCAGCTTTTAAGACTCAAGCGCCGGCTTATGGTCGCAAAAAGGGGGCATAAGCTATTAAAGGACAAACAGGATGAGTTGATGCGAAAAATCCTTGAATTGATCTATCGGATCAGAAATTTAAGGCTGGAGATTGAGAAGGAACTGGATATTGCCTATGGCTACTTCTATTTTGCCTCAAGTAAACAATCTCTGAATGCTACAGAAGAGGCACTACTTGGTTCAGATAAAACAATTGAAGTTGAATTTAAAACCCAGAGGATTTTAAACCTTAGAATTCCCCTGTTTAAAAGAATAATAAAGGGAAGGATAGTTGGTTATGGTTTCCTTTTTACCAGTGGAGACCTTGACCTTGCCCTTATGCGCATTGATAAATTACTTGAACGTTTGATTGAACTTGCTGAAATGGAAAAATCCTTAGAGATTTTAGCCATTGAAATTGAAAAGACCAGGCGTCGGGTAAATGCACTTGAATTTATTTTGATACCTTCAATTGAAGAGACGATTAGATTCATAAATTTGAAACTCAGCGAGATTGAAAGGTCGGATCTTACCAGATTGATGAGAATAAAAGAAATTGTCCAGCACCACCGATTATAAAAAACTGAAAGGAGTTCATTGGGTATCTTGGAAGAGATCAAAAAGGCCGAAAAAACGGCGGAAGATTTAAAGATAAATGCAGAAAAAGAGGGCATCGCCCTTGTTCAAAGGACCACTGATGAATGCCAGAAGCGACTTGAAGAATTGCTCAGAGAAAATGAAAGGCAAAGGCAGGGCGAGCTTTTAAATCTGAAAGATTATATTAATGAACGAATAAAAGAAATTCAGAAGGAGTATGAGGAAAGAATTATAAACTTTAAAAAATTGGCTTTAAAGAATCGCGAATCAGCCCTTATAAGGGCTATGGAGATAATTCTGAAATGGCCGTCGTCAGCGTCCAGAAAGTAATTGTCGTTGTCTTGAAGGAAATAAAGGAGGAATTTCTATCAAAACTCCAGCGGGCAGGGATTATTCATATCACTGAATTGAAGGAATCAACTATTAAATCTCCAATTGCTATTGAAAAATTAAAGGAGATGATCGACCAGCTCGGGGTATATAAAAAAAAGAATCCGCTTGAGACGTTTGTTAATTTAAAGCAACAACTTACAATAAAGGAATTTGATGAAATTGGAGAAAATTTTGATCTTGAAGAAATCTGGGCAAGATTCTGCGAAAACCGAAAAAATCAGGAGGAGATTCAAAATAGATTAAAATATCTAAAGGAGATGGTAGCAATCCTCGAGCCTTGGCGGGTACTCGATTATGAACTTAAGAGTTTAAGGGATTTTAAAACAGTCCATTCCATACCGGTGGTAATCCCATCAAGGGATAAATATCAGGAGCTATTAAATAATATCAAAGATATTCCTCATACCATTGAAGAGGTCAGCACCGTTGGTCAACGAATTTATGCCCTTTTTTACATCCAAATCGAAGACCTCCTAAGATTCAGAAAAAGACTTTTGGAAGGTGGCATTGAGATTATAGAATTTCCTGAGTTCAATGAAAAACCAGCTGCCCTCCTGGAGAGATTCAAATGTGAGATTGAAACCCTAAAAGATAAGCTGACAAGACTGAATCAAGTGGAAAAGCGTTTAGCAGAAGACCTCTTTAAACTTCAGGTCGCCTACGACCGTCTCTATAATGAAGGCAAAAAATTTGAAATCATTTCAAACCTTCCGGAAACAACCGCGACGATCAATATTATCGGTTGGGTAAAAAAGAAGGATTTAAAGAAACTAACAGAGATTGTAAAAGAATTCAGGTTCGCGACCTTTGAACAAATTGAACCGGCGCCCGATGAAAAACCACCGGTGGCGATAGAAAACTCCTGGTTGACTTCTGCCTACGAAATGCTTGTTAGATTATACAGCCTTCCAGAAAGTAAAGAACTTGACCCAACTCCCTTTATTGCCCTCTTCTTCCCCTTGTTCTTTGCCCTGTGTCTTACCGACGCAATTTATGGAATCTTTTTAAGTCTATTTTCGCTATTCTTGATGAGGAAGGTAAAGGGGGACAGAAGCCTTTTATGGATCCTCTTTGCCGGTGGTATTACCACCATATTTACTGGAAGCATGGTCGGTGGCTGGGCCGGAGACCTCTTCGACCTTATAGGAATAAAACCTTTAAGCGATTTCAAAAACCGCCTGATGCTCTTTGACCCCCTTACGAATCCAATGCCCTTTTTTTATATCTCAATCGGATTGGGTTATATCCATGTGATGATGGGTGTTTTGATTGAGGTCTATGATGACCTGCGCAACCGGGAGTATGCCCGGGCAATATTTGAAAATCTAACCTGGTTTATTCTGGTCTTGTGCATTCCCTTATATTTCACGGTCTTAAAGGTGGGTGCTATTAAATTACTTATACTACTGGCAATTGTCGGTATTGTCATTTTCTCTAATCGGAGCGGCAAAGTTCCATTGTTTGACCAGATCTTATGGAGTTTGAATATATTCTTAATTCTATCTTTACTGACAAAATTCCTTCCGCCATTCTTTAAGTATTTTGTCCTGATTCTCTGCGGTCTTTTCGTTTTGCGTCTGAAGTATACCAAAAAAATTCTTGCCCGGATTGCCTGGGGTCTGTATAATTTATACGGAATTACCTCATTTGTGAGTAATATCCTATCCTATGTCCGCTTAATGGCACTGGGTATGGTTACCGGTGGTATTGCAATGACGGTAAATAAGATTGCCTGGATGGTCAAGGATATCCCGGTAATCGGTTTGATTCTTACAGTTTTAATTTTGATTGGTGGGCACTCCTTCAACATAGTTATCAACAGCCTTGGTGGTTTTATTCACACGATGCGCCTACATTATATTGAATTCTTTGGTAGATTTTATACCGGTGGAGGAAAGAGCTTTAAACCTTTTAGCTTGGAGACAAAATATGTGGAGATTAAATAAAAGGGAGGTTTTATGGTTGACCCATTAGGTCTGGCAATCGCCATTGCCGGTGGTGCCCTTGCGGCAATTTTAGCCGGAATCGGCTCGGCAATCGGGATTGGTTATACCGCACAGGCAGCAAATGGTGTCTTGAGTGAAGATCCGGAGAAATTTGGGCAATTGTTAATTTTGGTTGCATTACCCGGAACCCAGGGCTTTTATGGATTTCTGGGTGCTTTTCTATTGTTATCAAAGATTGGACTATTGGGTGGAACGGTTCCCGCGATGTCCTTGTGGCAGGGCCTCCAGTTGTTCTTCGCCTGCATGCCTGTGGCACTTGCCGGGCTTGTCTCAGCAATCTGGCAGGGAAAGGTCTGTACTGCTGGTGTTGAGATGGTTGCGAAGAGACCACAGGAATCGGCAAAGGCTGTAATATATGGAATTTTAGTTGAAATTTATGCAGTTTTGGGTTTGATTGTGACGATCTTGAGTCTTGTTGGAATGAAACTTTAAAAAATGCAGAATGTAGTAGAAAAGATTCTTGAGCGGGCAAGAGAAGAGGCTGAGGAGATACTCAAGAGATACAAATTAGAGGCTGAAAAGATAAAACAGGATTATGAGAATAGAATCTCATTCGAGCGACAGAGATTTGTACAGGAGATTGAAGATCTCAAAAAGAGAGAAACCCTGAGGAGTATTGCAAAGGAGAAATTGGCACAGAACAAAAAGTTAACAAAAGAGATGGAAGAGGAAATAAATGGTGTAATAAAAGAGGCAGTAACGAGATTGACCAAAGACCGAAGGTATCTGGATTTTTTAAAAGAGTTGATAATAAATAGCCAGGAGAGTGAGGGTGAACTTTTTCTCTCAACCAACGATTTAAAAAAATATGGCTCAGCGATTGAAAAATTTATAAAGAAAGAGAATCTGAATTTCAAAATAACGGGTGACGATGATATGATTGGAGGTATTATTATAAAAAGGGGCAAAAATACCTATCTCGGTTCCATAGATGTGATTGTAGAACTAATTCGTGACGAACTGAAAATTGAAATTGCCCGCATACTATTTGCCGGGTCCCATTAATCTCCGTCAAGGAATCATTGACATAAATTAAATTTTAATTATACTTAAACTTATGAGGATAATGGCGATTGACTATGGTCGGCGCCGTATCGGAATTGCATTGAGTGACCCCTCAGGAACCATTGCCCAGCCCTTTTTAACCATTGAGAAAAGGTCAAGAAAATTGCTTTTGCAACAACTGGAGTCGATAATTGACAAAAATGGTGTTACCCTTGTTCTTGTAGGAAATCCTCTTTCATTAAAAGGAGAATCTACGCCAATGAGTCTGGAGATAGCAAAATTGATTCAGAGGCTGAAAAAAAATATGAAGATCAAAGTCTTAAGTTGGGATGAAAGATTTACCAGCCGCCTTGCGGTCAGGGTTTTAAAAGACCACAATTTGAAACCTTATAATGTTGATGGTATTGCCGCTGCCCTGATTCTTGAGGATTTTTTGGCCTCTAAAACTAAAAACTGTGGTAAATCTTGAGTATGAAGATTGGAATCATCATTGCAACGCTGACCCTTTTATTCATCCTGTGGCTCCAGCCATTTGAAATTGGTGAAAATAAAGTTTTCATCTCAAAGGGTCTTTCAGGTTCACAAATTGCCGGTCTTCTTGAAGAGAATGGAATTGCCCGGAGTAAAATTGAGTTTCTTCTCTGGCTTAAATTGCTAAACAAAGAGCGGGAATTAAAACCCGGGGAATACAACCTGAAGATATATAAAAATCCAATTTATCTAATTCAGAGACTCACTCAGGGAACAAGGTCGGATGTCGCAATAACCATCCCGGAAGGCTGGACGCTGGCCGAAATCGCCCGTTTTTTAGGTAGTAAGGGCTTGGTCGATGAAAAATCTTTTCTTGATCTATGTTATAATCAGAAATTTTTAAACGAATTAGGAGTAAAGGGTTCCTCGGTAGAAGGATACCTCTTTCCGGATACCTATTTTTTTTCGCCAACCCAAAGCGATTCACAGATTATCAGAATCTTTGTGGAAAATTTCTATCGCCGTATCCGAAAGATAACTGATGTACAGGGTGAATCATTACTAAAGATAATCATACTTGCATCCCTTGTTGAAAAAGAAGCAAAATTTGATGACGAAAGACCGCTAATTGCCCGAGTTTTCCTTAATCGCCTGAAACTCCATAAGCCATTAGAGTCCTGTGCTACAGTCATCTATGCGAAACATTTGAAAAATCCGGACTTGATTATTACCAGTTTAACTGAAAGGGATTTAAAATTTGAATCTCCTTACAATACCTATCTCAATAAGGGACTCCCACCAGGTCCAATCTGTTCACCGGGTTTGAAGTCAATCGCGGCGGTTCTTAACCCAGCGGATGTGGATTATCTCTATTTTGTCTTGTGTGGTAATGGCCGACATCATTTTTCAAAAACCTATCGTGAACACCTCATTGCCCGGGATTTATATAATGCTCCGAAGTGAATTTGAAGAAATCTTAATTACCGAAACACCCTATTACCAGAAATTGAGACATGACTACCGCGATGTGGTTGGCTTTAAAAGGCATCTGGAAGTTCTGCGGCGAATTTTACCCAATGCCCCGTTTTTGAATTATTTTGTGCAAAAAGAGGGGAAGGAGTTCGTCTTTTTAGGGAGGAAGATTTTTGTCCTTCAGACCGAATTCATTCAGAATTATTTAGAATTTTTACAGGATAACTCATTGACCAAATGGGAAAATTTCTTTGAACGCTATAGTAATAGTCTATTTGAAGTCTATAAGAAATTTGTCGCTGGCAACGGCAATCGTATCTTTATCTTTGAAATTGTAAACAGAAAATTGTTAAGGGATATTTTAACAAAAGAGACAGCCGGCAAATCAACAGATGAGAAGGCTATGGCTGCCGAAAGAATTGGAATTGTGGTAAACCAGTTATTCAATTATATCAGGAACTCACTTTCAAGGGGACTTTTTTACTCTGATGCTATAATTGTTGAGACCTATGAAAAAATTCCGCTTTTACCCCGGTGTACCCGGGGCGAGATGCCCAAACTTTTGGGAAAACTTCTTCTTAAAAATGGTTTGCCGGAATTGCTCTTCAGTGCAATTTTGAGAAGGATGTTAAATTATTACTTTGAAAAAGATGTTCAGCAGATCATCAAGGAGATAGATGGCCTCGGGTATTTGATCAATCGCCAGACCATTACTGAAATACTCAATTCCCATTTCCTGTTTCCCGATGAAAAGGCCTTCCAGCAGATAATGTTATTTGTTCAGAATAAAGCCAAGGGTATGATCAATGCACTCTCGGTAAGAATTAATTCGCTGGAAAAGGAGATGAAAGATTTGGAAGAGAAGATCGTTTTCACCAATAAAACTCTGAATGAAGAACTTATGGATATAACCCGAAATCTATGCACCGAGGAGGCATTGGATACTCAACTAAAAAAGATCAAAAGGAATCTGCAGAATTTTGGTTATGACCTGAGGCGGCTCAAGAAGGAATATCAGGATAAACTCAAACAGAAGAATGAACTGGAAGGTCTGATCAAAATGGAACCCAAAAAATTATCGCAATTTATCATAAGGGATGAATGGGAACCATTCTTAATTTTACTGCTTGGAGAGCGGAGAGAGGAAGTGATTTCGGGAGAAGAACTCCAGTCACTATTAAAAGAATGCGCGAGCGAATTAAAAAATGACCGGGAGGCAATGGAGGTCATTAACGAGCTCAAAATCCCCGGACTATTTAAAGAGCGATACAATGACAAGGAGGTGATAAAAAGGTTCAATGAAATAATCAAGGGAATAATTCGTCCGGTCTTAGTATCATTCCTTCTGGAAGAATTGATTGATTACTATCCTAAAATCACCGGTACAACAGAAGCGGAGAATATTCGCTATGTTGCCGAAGAGGCCCTCAAGGGAAATGTTCAACTCATTGAAAAAGATATTAAGACCATACCCAAAATAGAACCGGTGGCAACATTGAACATCCACCGCTACAAGAACCTTGTATCGGTTCTGGTCTATGATATTCGTGGTTCAACATTTATGGGTACGAAACTCCAGGATGCAATGCGGGAGAGTGAAATAAGGAATCTTTTCCAGGAGACAATGCTTGCCGTAGTTGAAAAATACGGTGGCCTTCCCATCAAGGATACGGGTGACGGTGGGATTGTCCTTTTTGCCCGGAATAACTATGCAATTAAAAAGAATGAAACAACAGCTCTTGAACCAGGGAGTGCTCTTGATGCTGTCCGCTGTGGGCTTGAGATGACCCGTGAGGCAATGGATTTTGTTCAGGAAAATATCAATCGCTACAAGGATTGGTTTTATGAGGCTGAAGAACGCAAGATAGACTTTGAGGGTGCAACCTATGCCACCTTGCCCCCTTCTTATCAGGCAATATTCCAGATTGGTGTGGGGATTGCCTCTGGAGAATATCCCAGGGAAATATATCTGGATAAAAATGCCTTTGGTGATATTGATCTAACCGGAATGTTGGTTCGGGAGGCAAATTTCTATGCCAAGATAAAGGCAAAGGAAAAATCCACGGTTGTCTGTGATGACTCAACGGTCTATAATTTACTCCTGAATGTAGAAAAATTCTCATTTCTGAGCGATGCGGGTTTGCGTGTTGACTCATTATCGCTGGATGTGGAACAGGGATTAGAGTACTGGATAAATCAAAGAATGACCCGCCGGGGATTCATTCTGGATTTTTATAAAATTTTAATATCAAAATTGGGTGAAGAGGTCATCCATCCGGGCAATGTCAGGATTCTTTTGGGGGTGGGAGATATATTGATCGATGAAACTGGCGAGATAAAAGACGGTAAAGGGGGGCGTGGGAAATTTATCTTCGAGATAACTCAGGGAACATAAAAATGAATAAATTTACTGGACTTTTGCTGCAAAATTATCTTGAAGAAAGAGGGCAATATTTGAAACTCCTCCGGGAGAGATTTTTAGACCAGAGGATAGCTACAAAAAATCTTATAAATATAAAAGAGGGTTTTAAACTACTTGGATTAAATGTGGAAATATTTGAAAAGATAAAATCGGAAAATTTTATAATCTATCTTGGTGGCCCGATTACCCGCTATGAAGGTTATGAGTTACCTTTGTATATCGGGCATAAGAAGTGTGGTTTACCAATACCCGCCGGTTTAACTGAGAAATTGCCAGGTGAGGTGATAAACCTGATTGAAAAAACAAAGGGCTACAGAACCCTCGCTGAACTAACAAATAGTTTAAAGTCATTTTCCCTTTCTCCGTCAATCTTTTTGACCATCCATAATGCCCTGCTCAATGCCCGCGTTGAAACATTCCTACCCAATTTACTTGGTGATGTTGAAAAATTAATTTTTAAAAATTTAACCGAGGCAATGGCAAAGATTCCTGAGGTTTATTTTTTACACCTTTCTCCACCTTCCCTCACTAAGTTGTTAAAGAAAATTTTTTCATTACTACAGAGTGAAAAAGAACGTATGACAGAGGAATTGCGTATGATTGATATGTATTCACAGCGTCTCAAAGAGCAACTACCAAATTTATATACTGAATTCAATACCGGTTTGAAAGAGATATTAGAAAACTATGTAGAAAAGGGAGAAAGTGTCGAGTCAATTACCCGGCGTACCTCAAATCTCTTCTCCCGAATTGAAAGACTATTTTTGGGTAATGTCTATCATCTTAAGGATTATGAGCGTCGTAAAAAGGAGATTCAGCAGATTCTTAGACAGGAAGAAGATTTTAAATTTAATATAGATAAAAAACTTTCAGACAAAAGAAGGGCGACCATTGAACTCTTTGAGGAATATCTCTTTTTCAGCCGATTTGGTGATCTTACACCCGCTGAGGAGAAACTGTTCTTCCGCACATTGATTCCAGCATTTGAAGAGATGCATCGCCAGAAGAGTATTGATTTACCGCTTTTGGGTAAATTTGAAAAGAAGTCTTTGCTCGGAGTGGAACTTGATTTTCCAGCACTAAAAGAGGCATATCACTCCTTTATGAGGCAGATACTTATTCCGGATTGTCTCGGGCAGTGTCTCTTTGATCTGGTTCTGTGTCTTCCGCCAAGGCGAAACGAACCCAAGAGGGTTGTTATAGACCTGGCCAATTTTACCCACCTGGCGCTGGAGGGAAATGAAATTTTGTGCGTGAAGAAACCAGCCGATGATTATCCAGCCGATTTAGTCAATTTCATTGAGTCGTTAAGGAAATGTATTACCGTCCTCGTGTATGATATAAGGGGTTCGTCATATATGGGAATCAAACTCCACAATGCACTGAAGGAACAGCGGATTAAATGCAAATTCGCCAGGGAAATGGCCGAGGTGGCAAAGAGATACGGTGGATTTCTGTTAAAAGATACTGGTGATGGAGGAATTATCTGGTTCGGTGAAAATTCAGATTCTCTGTATAATCACCTCTATACTGAGTCAATTACCGGCAAGGGGACAAACCTGCGTTATTCAATATTCTCCGGAGCAGACTTTGAACTCATTCCCGCGCCTGATTCTGCAAAAAGGGCCTCTCTTTGCGCCCGGGATATGGTCATAAAGGCAGAAGAGTTTATCAAGGCAAATTTTATGCATTACCGGGAGTGGTTCGTGGATGTGACCGAAAGGACCATGGAGGTCGATGGTGTGACATATGCCCTTCTGCCGCCTGAATTCCGGAGTCTGTTCCGCATTGGCATTGGAATTGCCTCAGGATTGCCTGAAAGGGATGTAGTTATCGGCGCCAATTCTTTTGGTGACCCTGATCTTGTTGGACCGATACTTGCTGATGCCCATCTCTATTCAATGGAAAGACAACCGGGAAGGTCGGTTATAATCTGCGACCTGCCTACTTTTGTAAATCTAATGTTGAATATTGAGAGTTTTGAATTTCCCCTTGAAGAGGAGGATTTTGAGAAGTACATGAAATTGTTGACTGAATTAAGAAAGACAGTTCATGGTTATGTCTTTCCTGACTACAAAATATCAATTGCACCCCGCGGGGTACATATCCTGGAAGAACTTGACAAGCGAAAGGCACTCGTGGATTCAAAGGTTATTAACTTTATGATTGATGAATTGGGTAATCTTTACAATGAAGAGAAGAAAAAGATCAAACCGATCTATGAGATCATTACTATGCAATGAAGGTGCTGATATATAAAAAAGACTCATCATCTGTCACCAATCTGGTTAAGGTTGTAAAAAATTTGGGGCACAAGCCAATTTTGGTTTCTGATGATGACATTCTGAGGCAAGCCATTTTTAGAAAAGAGGTGGATATTCTTATTATTGAGGCTTGCTGGCGAAGATTAATCTCTCAGATTGAACGATTGAATAAAGAAATTCCGCTAATTCTGATGATTCCTGAAGACGGTGTCTTCGTCGGTGGCGATTTGATAACTTCAAATACGGTCGCTATTTTAACCGATACGGGTTCGACTCTTTCATTCCGAAGGGCTTTTAATATGGCAATTAGTCGTCGTAAGAGAAACTTGGTCATACAAAATTCCGTTGAATCACTTAGAAAGAAGGTGAAGGAATTGGAAATACTAAATGAAATTGTCCGGGCAATAAATTCTTCATTAAGACTTGATGAGATAATCCAGATTATCATGGAGAAGAC
The DNA here is from genome assembly GCA_039802265.1 of Caldifarciminota bacterium. Lineage (GTDB taxonomy): Bacteria > Hydrothermota > Tepidihabitantia > SM23-42 > JAOAFX01 > JBDRWI01. The sequence goes on from JBDRWI010000043.1 coordinate 15,335, forward strand.
CGCGGATTTGATAAAGGCAGAAGGTTGGTCTGTTCTTTTGCTTGATGAAGAAAAGAAAGAGCTGGTATTCAAGGCAGCAGCCGGAGAGGCTGGCAAGAAACTCATCGGTATGAGATTAAAACTCGGTCAGGGAATTGCCGGTTGGGTTGCCCGCTCTGGAAAATCTTTAATTGTCAGTGATGTATCAAAAGACCCGCGCTTTTATTCCGGGGTTGATAAAAAAACTAAGTTTACTACAAAATCAATTCTGTGTGTTCCGATGAAAAGCCGCAATAAGATTATCGGCGTCGTGGAGGTTGTTAATAAGATTGGTGGCGACCCGTTTACCGAAGATGATTTACGGATATTTGAAAACCTGGTTGAGCATGTTACCATTGCCCTGCTCAATGCCCGATTATATGAACAGATGGAGCGGGCGATTGTAACCGATGACCTTACGAGACTCTATAATACCCGTTATTGCAATAAAATTCTTGACGAATTCATAAAAAAAGAAAAGGCTGGAAAAAGAAAGATTTCACTGATCTTTCTTGATGTTGATTATTTCAAACTTGTTGATGATAATTATGGTCATCTGGTGGGTAGTAATACCCTGAAATTGATTGGTGAAAGGATTAAACAGGTGGTTCGTAAGGATGATGTGGTGGTTCGTTATGGTGGTGATGAATATATCGTGGTATTACCCGATACCGGTAAGAAGATTGCCGGTATCGTTGCGGAAAGGATAAGAAAGGCGGTAAACAACAGCCCCTTCACCGCACCCCGAAACAAAAAATTCTTTATATCAGTTACCCTTGGTGTGGCAACCTATCCTGATGATGCCAGAACGCGCGACCAACTTATTGGAAAGGCTGATAAGGCAATGTATGAAGGTAAGATGACCGGCCGGAACAGGGTTGTTATGGCATGATTTTATTGTATAGGAATTTGAAAAATTCCTATACAATGGTAATGAAATTTTTCATTATAGTTAAAAAAACCACAAGATATTCAGGGGAGGATGATATGAAAATGGTCTCCGCACAAAGAGACGGTTTGCTATATAGCGGGGGTTTTCAGGGGGTATCCCCCTGAATATCTTGTGTATTGACAATCTTTTTTATTTGAATATAATTAGCAATGGTTAGGATACGGCTGATGCGTATGGGAAGGCGGAATGTTCCCTTTTATCGGATTGTTGCGATTGATGGAAAAAAGGCAAGGGACGGCAAATACATTGATAACCTTGGTTATTACGATCCCCGAAGCAAGAATTTAAGTCTAAAAAGGGATCGCCTTGAATACTGGATCGCTAAGGGAGCTCAGCCTACCGATACGGTGGCTAAGTTAATTGAAAAAGCAAAAGGAGGTTCATATGAAGGAGCTAATTGAATACATCGTAAAAGGACTTGTGGATAATCCAGATAAAGTAAATATTAAAGAGGTCGCTGGCGAAAAGAGCATTATATATGAACTTCGAGTCGGCGAAGGAGATCTGGGTAAAGTAATTGGTAAAGAAGGTAGAACCGCAAAGGCAATTCGAACCATCATTACCGCAGCAGCAATGAAACAAGGAAAACGCGCGGTATTGGAAATCATTGAATAATGCGCATTAGCCGCCCTTGCCTTTTTTCTTGGTAATCCACTGTAAGAAGAATCAGGGTCTGGGGTGAAATTTCCACCCCCTGATTTTTTTTAGAGGAATTTGGAAATTCGTAAACCGGCTCACAGTTGTGAAATGTGCTGGGGTTTATGATGATTTCGTCTGACGACACCGAAGCCCTTTTCGCAACCGATAGCCAAAATTCAATCCGATTGACGGCGCGAATTTAGAACGCTGTTTTTCAAACTAATAGTCTTCCATCTCCTCAAATTCTTCTTCTCTTTGTTCGGTTCTTTGCGGCTCGGCTTTATGATTGTTGAAATTATAATTAAGGGTAAGGATTATTACCGGTGATTTGCGCTCATGCTCCTCGTGAATATAAAAATTTTCTCCCCTTGAGGTGTGCTCAAACCTTCCGGTACTAAGTACATCACGGACCTGGAGAGTAAGATTCAATGACTTGGGAATAATCTCCTGCCTTAATCCACCATTTACTACAAAAAACTTTTCCCTTTCACCTTGGGCCATAATATCTGAGCTGTTAAATATACCACTTATCTGAAGTCTCGTTCCCCTGCTTATAATTAAGGTATTCATAGCACGCAAACTGTAGGTTCTTCCCTGAGATGAAAATGGGGAGTCGGCTATAACCCCTTCAATCCGGTGTTCATAAAGATTTGCAGAAAAATTGATATTGAGCCATCTTGCCAATTTCAGGTCTACTGTCGGTTCAAAACCATATGCATAATCCCTGCCGACATTCTCAACTGTATAAAATAGTGTTTCCCCATTATAAACACGGGTGGTATGTTCAATTTTGTTATGAGTAAGCCGGTAGTATCCATCAAGGGAGAATAGAAAATTTCCCCACTGTCTTTGATAACCGAGTTCAAAGGCATTCACAAACTCCGGCAGTAATGCCGGGTTTCCTTTGAATATGGAATAGGGGCTGCGCTGTATTTCAAATGGTTCAAGGTCAAAATCCCGCGGTCGGTTTACTCGCCTTGTAAAACTAACCATAATCTGGTCGGTTGGTGGGAATTTATAGGAAATATGAAGGGTGGGAAAGAAATCAATCCTTCTGATATTGACATCTTCAGTTGTCCCGGTCAACTGAATGAATCGGTATGTATATTCACCGCGGAGACCCGCCTGATATCCAAAATTTTTAATTTCGCCCCGGTGGGTAGTATAAATTGCATGGATATTATGGATGAAATCGGCGCGGTGGCTATATTCCGGACGATATATGTATTGCCGGTTCAGGGTGTCGTAAGTATATACATCCTGACCACCCCCCGCAAGCTGTACGGTTGATTGCGTTCCGGTTTCTAATTTACCATTTTTCTCGCTGCCAAAATTGAGTGGTGAGGTATAATCAAGATTGAAGAGCAGTCGCATCATTGGACCACTTTCCACAGAACGCCATCCGCTTTTTATTACAGAGTCCTCCGTGCTCAAGGTGTTGGATGATTTATCTTCTCCATTATTTATGTTCAATGACAATCTGACTGTCAATTTCTGGTCTTTTTTGAAATTATTTATATAGTCTGAATTTAGCGTATACATGATTCCGCTACGTTCACTATGGTCATCTTGAAAGAATATGGTTGTATCACCAGGGTCTGACCATCTGGTAAATTCCTCAAAAGATGAACGCTCCATACCTCTTCTTCTTAATTCAAGATTGACACCTATTCTACTCTTTGGGTCCAGCATATATTCACTGCCGATTTTAAGACCATAAAACCTTCTAAGCCACAGACTATTGCCCGCGCTCAGTGAATAGTAGGTAGTCTCCGGAGTAAAGGTCTGCCTTGTTTCCAGTTCCTTTCCTGGGAAATGAAAATTATTATAATCCAATCCCAAAAAGGTGCGCAGTTTCTTATGGCGATAATTTAAAAGAAAATCACCGGAATACTTTTTTTCAATCCCTAAACTCAGACTGGCAATGCCGTTTATCCCTGATTGTTTATCTTTTCTGGTTATGATATTTATAATGCCCGCAAGTCCCTCGGGGTCATATCTGGCTGATGGGTTTGTGATTATCTCTATGCGGTCGATTGTACTTGCTGGAATCTGTTGTAGGGCATCGCTTGGTTCAAGGATTGATGGAATGTTATCAACTAAAACGCGAAAATTTGAACTTCCCCGCAGGGTTACATTCCCCTGAATGTCGACATTTATTGAAGGAATGTTTTGCAGGATATCTACGGCAGTCCCGGACTGGCTTGCGTAATGCTCTTTTACATTAATTATCTTTTTATCAATCTTGAATTCAACCGGTAGTTTCTCCGCAGTTACCTCAAGACCTTCTACAAGGATTGGTTTCTGAATTAGTTTAATATAATTTAAATTTACATAGGGCTGTTGAACCGTAATATTGACCTTCTTTACCTCGGTTTCAAATCCGACGAAGGAGAACTCAACAATGTATTCACCAATGTTTATACCGGAAATAAAGAAATTACCCTTTTGGTCAGTTGCAGTGCCGGTTATCTGTTTGTGCATATTATCATAGACTATGACATTAACCAATTCTATAGGTTGTTCGGTCTGGGAATCAATTACCGTGCCGGTTATCCTGCCCGGTCCGAATTCACCCCGGGCAATAAGTATATCAATAAATAATAAGACAATAATCTTAAAAACTCTATGTCGGTGAAGGATTCTCATATTATCTTTGACGCTCGGATAAATCAAAAGGTTTAATTATATAGTAACTGACCACTTTTTATATATCCTTCGGGCACACTTTTCAAAAGTTAAAAAGCCAACGATATTCGTATAGTGAAAAGGTTTATTTGCTCCCCGCTTCCTTATGATACAAAACATCCTCCCACCACATTATTTCATTCCTACCTAAACACACACCCTTTATCCAGCCAGAAAATATACCATACTTAACCCAGACATCCCCCTTCACACGAATTACAAAACCAACACCCAAACCATTCAAAAATTTAATAAATACTATCTTCCAAAAACTTCGGTCTTCCACAATCACAATCGGCATCCGTAAATACCGCGACACCAAACCAATAAATATCATAAAAGACAATCACGCTCAACCCGATCCTGCCAATGTTCGTCGTTTAGATAGTCAACCACATTGCCAAAAAGCGGAATCGCCTGCCTCTTGTAAGGCAGGGATAAATAAAGTACCGAGTAATTACCCACTTTCGCCCGGTCAATAAGAATTTCTAAATAACTTCGGCTTTTAAACCACTACAGAAAATAAGGGATGATACCGGTGTAAGCATCTTCAAGTGTAAATTTGCTTTTGGCAAAGAAACGCCAGAGTCTATTTAAATTAGTCTTGAATTTAACCGGAGCCGGTAAATGGCGTGCCAATTCACACAGGACTGGTTTACAGATATCAATAAAAGTTGCCGTGAGCAATTGGAGGGTTTTAACCCGGATTATCCATACCCTTTTTCATTCTGAGGGGGCTAAGCGACCGAAGAATCTCAAAAGTATCGCAAAACCGAGATTCTTCACTTCGTTAATAGAATTGCCTTTTCTACTTTATCATAACCTTCGCTCTCAAGGCGCACAAAATAGATACCAGCAGATAGATTTTTTGGTGTAATCAATAGTTCATTCATCCCGATATTTGATTTTGGTATATCTTTTTATACACAAGCCGGCCACAACGTCGTAGAATTTGATTGTACTT
>JBDRWI010000044.1:0-20383 GCA_039802265.1 Caldifarciminota bacterium
CTTTAATCCCCTTTTATCAAGGGAGAATTGAAGATTTATGAATTTGTAATCGTTTTTCACTTTTCCTTTCCGGTAAGTTCCTCATACCGATCCAGATACCTATTTCCAATTTCGACAAGTCCATATTTGTTATAGAGTAGGGAAAGGGACTTGAGAATTAAAGGTTCATTTGGCTTTAATTTTAATGATTCTTCATATGCCCTAATCGCATCAAGAATCAACCCATTCTCTTCATATATACGCGCACTCAAATAGTTAAGTGTAAAAGAATCGGGATTTTGCGTTTTGATATTGTTAAGGGCAGTTATAATATTTGACACCACCTCAGGCTTCAAAATCTTAAAGAATCTTTCAGCAGAATTCAAAGTGTCATTTCCTTTCAGGGCAAAAATCTTTAGAAGATATGAACCAGGCGCGAGTTCAGGGACATCTTCAGGATATTTCAAAAATGTATCGGTTGAGGTCTTTTGCCAGATTATATTCCCCATTTTCTGAACTACAATACTATATTTCTGTGCATTCTGGAATTTATGCCATATAAAATCTGGTTTATTCGTTATTAAAGCTGTATTACCTGGCTCAATGACCCTTAAGGCAAGGCTATCTTCTTCCCCACGAACAAGGATTTTGACACCAGCCCTTTCACCAGTTGTACTGAAGGCAAACAGAGAAGAAAGGACCGAAGGAGGTCCACCAACATCTTCCTGATTTTCACCTCCCCGCTGGGTGGTATCAATTGATGTTGAAACCTCTATCCTGGTATTTGAACCGAACGAAGCAATCTTTCCATCATTGTATAGCAAAGAAACTTCTGAATTTTCATTAGTTATCAAACTGTCGTTCAAAAAAAGACCGTCTTCAAGTGTTGCGGTTGTGCATTTCTTAGTTGTATATCTATAAACTTCAACATTACCCTCAATGGCGGTAATTATGGCAACAGGTCTAACACCCTTCTCCCCGGCTAATTGAGCCGATATAATCCATATCAGGGGCAATAATTTTAGCATCTTTCTCCTTTCAATTTAATATTACAATGAGGGCTTGAAAAATATTCCTTTATTATATTTAAAGTTAATAATATGTCAATAGGTTCACTCGCAAAAATGACCAAACCTTTCTTTTGGCTCTTGATAAATGGGTTTTTCCTTATTGATTTTTTTAAAATTTTTTATATAATAAATTATGGCTGAGGAGAAGAAAGAAGAACAAAAACTTCTTGAGAAACCGGTGCCGATTCGGGATATTTTGCTTATGACGATATTATCCCTTGAAGGCAAGGCATGGGCATATCTTGGCTTGACAAGCCATCCTGAAACTCAAAAACCACAGAAAGACCTGGCCGAGGCAAAACTTGCGATTGACTCAATTGATGCGCTGTTCAAAATTATGGAACCCATTTTATCTAATGAGGAAAAGAAAGATATCCAGATTCGTCTGACAAACTTGCGGTTAAATTTTGTAAAAGAATAGATTGAAAAAATTAGAAAAATAGAGTGAAAAGTGCTGGAAATTTATGGTATCAAAGGTATCATAAACAGATTGCCTTATTTAGCCTCAGTGCCTGTGTCTGCGCTGTCTATCTCTTCTCCCTCTGCCCCACGGTCTATCTTATTGACTCGGGCGAACTCGCAGGGGTAAGTTGGACACTGGGAATTGCCCACCCCACCGGTTACCCACTTTATACATTAATTTCTTACTTTTTTGCCCATCTTCCGGGTGAGCCAATAAAAAACCTCAATATCCTTTCCGCCGTATTCTCTCTTATTGCATTAATATTTTTATATTTGAGCATAATAAAAATTACCAATAACAAGGTCATTGCGGTTCTTATTGCCTCTTTATATGCCTTTTCGCCAACCATCTGGAGGGTATCAATTACCAATGAAGTCTATCCACTAACCGGACTCTTTTGTATCCTGTTATTATATCTTCTATTTACCTTAAGGGATATAAAAGGATACTATTTTCTGATGTTTCTTATGGGACTTTCCTTTACCAATCATTTTAGTATCTTTTCCCTTGCCCTGCCCATTTTCTTCTATCTTCTAATCGCCTTTCGTCCCTCTCTGAAACAGATTATAATTGGTATTGGATTTTCTCTCGTCGGGATTTCGCTTTATCTCTATCTTCTATTCAGAACCCAGGGCGGTGCAGAACTTGCCTGGGGGAATACCTGTAATCTCCAGCGTCTCTTTTGGCATCTATCCGGCAGACAATACCAGGTCTGGATGTTTTCTCTAACTTTAGAAGAAATCTTTGCCAATCTAAAAGAAGGTGTGGGCTTTTTACTGCGCGATTATTTATATATTTTTATCTTCTTCCCAATTGCTGGTTTTTACTTTCTGTTTAAGAACATCCCCAGATTATTCTGGCTATTTTTTATAGCATTTCTTTTGAATCTTTTATATACTATAAACTACGCCATCCCGGATATTGAGCCTTATTACATCCCAGGACTTGTTGCACTTTTAATTACTTCCTCATATGGGCTCAAGAATTTTCAAAGGTTTTTAAAATCTTTTCTCACCATTCCCATCGTTATCTTTTTAATAGTCCTGAATTATCGCGATTGCAGTCTGAGGAATAATTACTTCGGACTTGATTATGCCCACAGTCACATCGCCCAATTGCCATTAAATAGTCTTTTAATCTGCTCTTACTGGGATATCTATTCGCCAACGATTTACCTAAGGAAGGTTAGAGGTCTTTACAAAGACCTGATTATTATTGACAAAGAATTATTAAGAAGAACCTGGTATTTGGATTACCTGAAAAGGGAATACCCCGAATTCTATCAGAGGGTGGAACCAGATATTAATGAGTATCTAACAGAACTTTATAAATTTGAATATGGCATACCATATAATCCTTACACGATTCAGGAGAAGTATATAAAGATGATTGAAGGGTTCGTTTCAGTGAAGGAATCTGTCGGTGTCTTTTTTGCCCTGCCCTTCCCTGACCGGGATTTGAATCAGGTAAAACCCGATTATTACCGTATTCCCTATGGATTAAACTATTTTATTACCAGGGATACAGTCAAGATCGCCTTTGACTTTTCAAAGATTTCAATCAGAATGCCTTCCCTAATTAATGACCGCCGGCTTGGATATGATTTTGGAATGGTAAAGAATATGGTGAATAACAATATAATTTATCTGAATACAATTAAGAATTTTCCTGCAGCAGAACAGGCACGATTATGGTTAAAAAGATTTACTCAACAATGATAATCTGATTCGGACTCTTTAAGACCATTTCGGGTTTTCCTTGATATTCTTTTATCAATCCGGTCACCCTAACCTTCCGATTTAGATAATAATCTTCCGGATTTTTAGGGAATTTGTAAAAATCGCTGGCAAAGATTACTGCGGTGAAGTATCGCTTCCAATCTTTATGAAAATTTAAAAAACAAACTTTACCGGTATTATTTGTGGCAACAATCCTGCCCTCTACAGTTTTAATCTTACCGTAGTATTTTTCCGCATCCTGCCAGGAAATGATCTCTTTTTTGTCATCTTCAATCTGTGATATCTTTATATACCTGCCCGTAGTATCTGGAAGTTGGAAAACAGGAAAATTCCACAACCCGCGTTTATTTCTGATTGCAATCTTTTCCAACTCTTCAAGTTGTTTTTTATACAAAGTATCCGGTGGATAGAATCTTGTCTCTGCAAATCCCATTCTGACCATCTCCGCATTGATGAATCTATCATCAAGAAATACATATCTCAAAAGACGATTATAGTCATCCCTTTCTGTAACATCCCTTCTCATACGTACCCTTTTATTCAGAATGAGAAGCGCAAGAAAATCTTTTGCAATATCACCACCCGGTTCACTCATTTCCGGGGCATTTATGCCCAGAAGTCTTACTGTCTTACCGTCTTCGGTCTTGAATGTGTCGCCATCAATAATTTCGGTAACCTTCTGCGTGTTTGCACAAAAGATACAAAATAAAATAAAAAACAAGAAGACTTGTTTTTGCATATTAAATTATAATCAAATTATTTTATCTGTCAAATAATTGTATTGATTATTTTTAAAATTTTGTTATAATTAAAAGATGTTTTTTATATTAATCCTTGCCCTTCAATATCCAAAGGAGACAAATCCCGTAAAGATTATCTTTGACACCGGAATAACTTTGTATCAGAAATTCATCTCTCCATCTCAAGGCGATGTCTGCAATTTTTCACCATCCTGTTCAAACTTTGGCAGGCAGGCAATTAATAAATATGGAATTTTCTGGGGTTCCTTGATGACTGCCGACCGCTTAATGCGCTGCCATCCCGGGGCATTTGACCATTGTGATTCCTACTATTCAGGTATAAAAGACTACAAGGTCTATGACCCCATTGAAAATAACTACATCTTCGGCAAAATTCAAAAATCAGATACGCTGAAATCAGAATGGTAACTTTATCTGTTATTTACCTTATAACTCAAGCGAATCTCTTTGAGCCAGTGAATATCCTTAAATTTGCCGACTATTTATATCTTGAGGGTGATTATCAATCGGCATTGAATGAATACCGAAGATATATATTTTTAAGCAACAGCCTGAAAGGAGAAATTCACGAAAAAATCATTGATTGTCTGATAAAACTAAAAAGGTTTAATGAAGCATTGATGGAGTGCGAAAAAATAGAAGATACTACAAAAGTTAATTACACAAAGGGGTTTATTTATTTTCTAACAGGAAAATATGACCGGGCGCGAGAATATCTGGTGAAAATAGAAAATAATTCTAAATTTGATGCAAAGAAACTCATCGGTCTAAGTTTTGCCTATGAATTTAGATTTTTAGAGGCAGAAGGATTCATCAGTCTGCCCAAGCCGTTACCCAAATACAAGAGTCCAATTCTTGGTGGAGTATTTTCTCTATTTCCGGGTGGTGGCCATTTCTATTGTGGTAGATTGGGGGACGGCATCTATTCTCTGTTGGTTGTAAGCACAGTATCCGCTCTTTCTTATTATTATTACAAATCAAATGAGGACCTTAAATTTGGAATTTCTGTTAGTGCAACAGTATTGTTTTATAGTGCAAGTATCTATGGTGGTATAAATGCGGTTCGGAATTATAACTACTACCAGAATGAAAGGTACTTACAAGAAATATTAAAGGAAAATCCATAGATTGAGATGTTTGTCGTATTCTTTTTTACCCAATTCAACCTTGCCGATTCTTTGTTTAACAATAAATATTTTGACCTCGCTGAGATTGAATATAAGAGGTTATTTTTCTTTGATTCCAATTTAGTTGGGGATAGGAAAATGCGTTTGAATCATACCATTTCGGTTCTTCACACCAATCCAATGCGGGGATATGAAGAGGCGCAGAGATTACTAAACAACTTTGCTGAGTTGGACGAGGAATCAAAAATTAACCTCGGTATCTCGCTCGGTGAATGTGGCTTCCACTCTTTTGCCATTGAAGTCCTCTCTCAGACAGGTGAAAAGAAATGGACCGGTTATTATTGTTTATTGAATGGTCAATATAACAAGGCACGAACTCTCTTCCTTGAGGCAAATGCATTTGAACTCGTCCAGGAATTAGATTGTTTTAATAGAATTTTTCTAAAATCTCCAGTTAAGGCGATGCTTATGTCAGTGTTGGTTCCGGGCACCGGTGAACTCTATGCAGGCAATTTGAGGTTGGCTGTTTTTGATTTTCTTTTGACTGCAGGAAGTGGATATCTTTTTTATAATGCAGTTAGAGGAAAAAAATATGTTGATGCCGGATTGATTCTGAGTATTTTCTTTAACCGGTTTTATTTCGGCTCAATCTCAAACGCCGGACGAACGGTCCAGAAAAAAAACGAAGAAAATAGAAAAAAATGGCTGGCTGAGTTCCGAAAGAAATATTTTAATAAATAGAAACTAACCAGTTACTCCTCAATAACCCGGAATTCGGTTCGGCGGTTCTTTGCCATTCCTTCTTCAGTATCATTGGGTGCAATGGGCTGAGTATCAGCATAGCCCCGGGCAATCAAACGCTCGGGGGCGATATTAAATTTTTCAATGAGATATTTTCTTACCGCCTCAGCCCTTGCCAGTGATAACTCCCAGTTTGACGGAAATTCTGCTGTATTTATTTCCCGCGGGTCGGTGTGACCACTCAATTCTACTTTTATATCGGGATTGTCCAATAGAATCCTTCCTGCCTCGTCAAGGAATGGCAAAAATTCGGGTTTTATGTCTGCCTTCCCGGTATCAAAATTTATACCTTTTAGGACAATCTTCTCCCGCTTTTTAATTAAATAAAACTCTTTCTCAGTCAACTTTCCGGGCTCAATCCTCACCGAGCAGGTCTGAGCAATATATCTCGGGTCTTTACCCGAAACGGTTAATGTATAAACTCCAGGGGGTAAATCGCGTAGGACAAATGTCCCAGAAATAGAATCATTATCCAATGTGCCTATTGCCATCCCTTTGTATAAGATTGTTGCACCGATTGGCCTCTTGGTTACTGCATCAAAAACAATCCCCCGTAAAATTCCAGGTTTAATTTTATAGAGACTGATTATTTTTTCAAATCTACCTTCAGGCTGGATATAAACTGAATCCAAATTCTGGGGATAGCCAGAGACGAAGGTGCTGATTGTAATTATTCCGGATGGAATATTTTTAAATTCAATCTTCCCGGTTTTGTCGGTCTTGTAATTTCCTTCTTTGACACCGGTCAATATGAGGTTTGCCTCAAGCGGTTCTTTCGTATCACCGTCAATCACAGTAATTCTTAAGAAATTGGCACCTTTAATTATTCCCAAGCCACCCGATAAACTAAAACGATGGGTAATGCCCAATTTACCATAAGGGACAAAAGCATAATCAAATCTCAAACCAGAATATTTTACACCAAAACCAGTGGTTAAACCAGACATCCAGCCTAACTCTGATATACTATAAGGACCACTACGCCAGCCCGCACGAATGCTTAAAAACGGATTGATATTATACTCGGCACCCCAATTTGCCCGAAGGATGTTGTCGGACGGCAGAGTTAAATCAAGTAAAAGATTTAAAACTTTTATCCGTTGATAGACTAAGCCAATCTTTATCTCTGAAGGGAGGTCAGTCCGATAACTCAAATTCTTTATCACACCACCAAACTGGAAATTGCTCCTGGAAATAAATTTCCCACCTAGTTCAAACGCAAAATCATAATGGCGCTCTTCATACAAATCATCAATCATTGATTTCATAACCAAACCATAGGCAACTTTTTCCTTCATAACTTTTGCATATCCAAATTGAAATACACTACTCCACACATTGCCGACCCCCTGCGGATTATTATTCTCATCCCAGATTTCAACACCCCTTACTGAAGAATAGACACCGCTCAATGCCACATAACCATCAAGACCGGGCATACCGAAGATGAAGAACTCATCCCGAATGTCCTGGAACCATTCTTGGTGTGAGATAAAAAATTGCATTTCTTTTATACTTGCCAGACCTGCTGGATTCCAGTACAGGGCGGTAATATCATCAGATAGACCAACAAATGCCTCACCCATTGCTACCGGTCTTGGTCCAACACTTATCTTTAATAATGGATACATTGTAGTACCGATGTCATTATTAGAAAATATTGCAAAGAGAAAAGGAATCAAGGCCATCTTTACTCCTCTGTTTTAATCTTTTTCTATTAAACTCAATGTGCAATACAAAACAAGTTCAACATCATTAAATGCCATCTTGTTTCTCCTTTCGAATAGAATACCTTTCCATAAAATGAGGGTGCCCTTTTTTGTCCGAGCACAGAAGACATCTCCCTATCTCCCTGTTTTTTCTTTTTCATGATTGATATCCTTTTGTCCCAGCACCAAAAGCCTTCCTCTGTGTACCAATTTCTTTCAATTCATCTTTGTCTTTTTTAAATCACTTTCAGATCGCGCCTCAGTTTCAAGGAGTGTTCTTTTATAATTTCCTTTTCAATCTCCATTTTTTGCCAATAAAAAAGTCCTGTATTCTTCTCTTTTCGCGCCGTTCCTCTTGCTACCGAAGAAAAAAACACCCCAAAAGTCCATAATTTTATTTTATTCAGAATTATTCATCTGTCAAGCTTAATATCTGAGGTTTTATCCACTTCTGCGTTATGGTTTAACTTAAGAATTCTGATTTTAAATAGAGAATGTGGTCCTAAACAAATTTTTGCCCAAAGGACCTTTCCGTTATCTTTGAGTGTAACCAAAAGTTGGAATTTGAGCGATAAAAATGCTTGAAACCCGGAATTTCTTTGATATCTTGTGGTCTTTCTTCATATTGTTAGTAAACCCGTTATTCATATAAGCACGCACAAAAATTCTAAAAACCTCAGATGAAATTTTTCAAAAATACTTATAGCGGAATTCCAGCTCAAGAAGATTTTGTATTTATGGTTTTTACAAAATCGCTGAGTGCTGATTCCCAGGACCTCATTTTTCGGTTAAAAAGGAATTCATAATTCCTTGAACCGAGTGGGGCAAAACGTGGGCGTGGTGCAGGTAGATTCAATTCGTTGGTCTTTATCGGATTTAATTCTGTAGCAAATTTCATCATTTCTTTTGCCTTTAAGGCAAAATCAAGCCAGGTTCCATAACCGGTATTGACAATATGATAGGTACCATAATTTTCTGATTTTATCAAAACGAAGATTGCCTCAGCAAGGTCTGGGATGTAGGTGAAAGAGCCAAATTGATCACAGATAACATTCACCGATAGGGGTTTATTCTGTTTTTCTAAAAATTGGGAAATAAAGGTCTTTGAATTTTTTCCAAATAACCAGGAGGTACGAACAATGTAGAAACGGTCATAAATCTCTCTGATGTAATTTTCGCCAATTAACTTTGTCCTACCATATACGCAGATTGGATGCGCAGGATCATATTCAAAATAAGGCTCTTCTGAATCGCCATCAAAGACAAAATTTGTGCTTGTATAAAGAAATCTTGCGCCAATTTTCTTTGCAATAGTTACAAGCCCCAAGGTGGCCAGGGAATTAACCCGAAAGGCTATTTCTTTATTTATTTCACACTCATCCACATTACTGATTGCGGCAAAGTGGAGGATACAATCCGGATGATAGTTTAAAATTACATCGTTTGTCTTCTTAAAATCGGTTATGTCAAGTTGTTTGATATCAATCCCCCAAAAATTTACCTTTTCTCTTCTTAATAAATTTTGAATCTCACTACCCAGTGCCCCGGCAGCCCCGGTAATTAGAATCTTCACTTATAAATGTAGATTTTGGGTTTCTTCTTTTGTTAAACCAATCAGTTGACTAAAACCATAAAGCTGCATCAGTTCTTCGTAAATAAAAGTGGTCGTACAATTGGGACAGAGATAATTACCTTCCTGGGTCAGAATCAGGTCAATGTATTTTGCATTAAATACACAAAGGGGACAGACGACCCGGTCAACTTTCGCCATAGCAATCAAATTATATATAAAATTATCGGAGTGTCAATATGATAAATAGAAACAGCATGACGTCCTGAAAGAATCTTTAAAGATTATTCCCGAAAGATGAAAAAAATTGCTGAGTGTATCAGTATTTTCCCCTATTGACAAATTGCCAAATATTGATATTATATTATGTTATGAAACTGGGTGAAGTATTGGTTAAACAGGGTCTGATCTCCGAAGACATGCTTGCACGTGCCCTGGAAGAGCAAAAAAAGGACGGTTCAAGATTAGGTACAACCCTGATTAGACTTGGTTTTCTAAAAGAAGACGACCTATTAAAGGCACTTTCAAAGCACTATGGTGTTAACTTTATTAACCTTAATTCAATAGAATTAGACCCCAATATTTTGAAATTAGTACCGAGTGAACTTGCCGGACGGTATTTAGTGGTTCCTGTAAAAAGATTTGGCAGGACTCTAACATTGGCGATGATCAATCCCGGAGATATGGCTGCAATTGAAGATATTAAATTCGCTACTGGCTATGAAATTGAGCCGGTGGTTGCCTCAGAGGAAGCAATATTAAAGATTGTTAATGAACACTACCATGTGGAGAAACTTCTCGCTGATATAAATTATGAGATAGAAACTGCAGAAAGTATGGAAACATCGGTCAAAGTTGTAGAGGCAGAGGCGGAGAAGGAAGAGGAGGACCTATCCACGGTCAGCGATGATAAGGAAAGCGGTCCGGCACTGAAATTGGTCAGCAAGATTATTACCGATGCTGTGGATTTGAATGTCTCAGATATTCATATTGAACCTTATGAAAATGAATTAAGGGTAAGGTATCGTATTGACGGAATACTGCACGAGGTTATGAAGCCCCCCAAAAAATTGAATCGAGCACTTGCAACAGTGGTAAAGGTGATGGCTAAATTAAAGGTGGAAGAGAAGAGGCTTCCCCAGGATGGTCGGATCAAGGCAAGGGTGCATAATAAAATAATTGATATCAGGGTCTCCACAGTTCCTACCCTTTTTGGGGAAAAGATTGCCCTGAGATTGCTTGACCGTTCAGCAATCCAGTTGAATCTTGACCTTTTAGGTTTTGAGCCAAGTACTTTAAAGACTTTTCGCCGGGCAATAAAGACACCCTATGGAATAGTCCTGGTAACCGGGCCCACCGGTTCGGGTAAGACCACGACATTATATTCTGCCCTTACCGAATTGAATGACCCGGGACTGAATATTACCACTGCCGAAGACCCGATTGAATACTCTTTACATGGTATAAATCAACTTCAGGTAAATGAGAAGATCGGCCTCACCTTTGCCTCTGCCCTCCGTGCCTATCTCCGGCAGGACCCTAATATCATTATGGTAGGTGAAATCAGGGATATGGAAACGGCCGAGATTGCTATCAGGGCATCATTAACTGGACATTTAGTCCTCTCAACCGTCCATACCAATTCTGCGGCCGCAACCATTGTTCGACTTGTAAATATGGGGATAGAACCTTTCCTTATTGCCTCAACGCTCTTGTCAGTGCTCTCCCAGAGACTGCTCCGAAAGGTGTGTATGAAATGCCGAAAGGAAATAAAATATCCACCCGAGGTCCTCGTTGATGCCGGCATCGACCCCCAAAAGATTGACTTTCCACTCTATAAAGGAGAAGGGTGTAACGAATGTCGGGGAACTGGTTATAAAGGTAGGATTGGAATATTTGAAAATATGCTCGTAACTGCAAGGATAAGGGACTTGATTTTAAAAAGAGCACCCTCTGAGGAGATTGAACGGGCAGGGATTGAAGAAGGAATGTTGACTCTGAGAGATTCCGCTCTAGAAAAATTGAAGCAGGGATTGACCACGGTTGAAGAGGTAATAAGAGAAACAAAGGTAGAATAGAAAAAAGAAGGCGGTGAAAGAATGGAAGAGAAACTTGCAGCATATTTAGTTAAGAATAATCTATTAACTGAAGACCAACTCCGCCAAGCAATTCAGGAGAAGAAAGAGACCGGCCAGCGCCTGGTAAGTGTCTTGGTCAAACTTGGATTTATTCCCGAAAATAAACTTCTCGCCCAACTGAGTAATCTATATCAGATGGAGGTTACGGACCTGGACTATATAATACCACCTGAATCAGTACTTAAATTGATTCCTGCTGAAAAGGCCTATCATTATGAGGTCCTGCCGATTGACCGTAAAGGTAGGATTTTAACTGTGGCAATGGTTGACCCAACAGATATAAGCGCAATTGAAGATTTGAGATTCATTACCGGAATGGAGATAAATCCAGTTCTTGCATCTGAAACAAGTATCAGAGAGGCGCTTGGTCGGTATTATAAAATGGATACAAGTCTTGCCGAGGTAAAGGCTGAGGCAGGTCCAAAGGAATTGGGTGTGGAAGATTTAGAATTACTGGAGACAGGCATAGAGGAGGAGGTTGAAGAAGAAAAACTCCGGGCCGATGCAGAGGGTGGTCCGGTCATTAGACTTGTAAACCATTATATTGCCGATGCGGTAAATAAAGGCGCCTCAGATATTCATATTGAGCCATTTGAGCGTCAATTGAGGATTCGCTTCCGAATTGACGGTGTACTGCGGGAACAGCAATCACCGCCCTTGAATTTAAAATCGGGGATCATAACCAGGATTAAATTAATGGCAAAGATGGATATTGCTGAGCGAAGGCTTTGTCAAGATGGGAGGATAAACATCCTGGTGGGGAATAAGATGATTGACCTGCGTGTTTCTGTAATACCCACCCTTTACGGAGAAAAGATTGTTATGAGGATATTGGACCGGAGTGCCTTGATGCTTGATTTGACCAAGCTGGGCTTCAGTGAAGAGGCACTGAAGAAATATTTAAAGGCAATTGAAAGTCCATATGGGATTATTCTGATAACTGGTCCGACTGGAAGTGGTAAGACGACAACCCTCTATTCAACACTATCCAGATTGAACAAACCCGACCGCCAGATTATGACGATTGAGGACCCCGTAGAATACAATATCCATGGAATAAATCAAATCCAGGTAAATGAGGAAATTGGATTGACATTTGCCGCAGCGCTACGGGCATTTCTACGCCAGGCACCCAATATTATCCTGGTTGGTGAGATGCGCGACACCGAAACTGCCGAGATCGGCATCAGGGCAGCACTTACCGGCCATCTGGTATTTTCCACTATTCATACCAATGATGCACCTACTACAATTAACCGGCTTGTGGATATGGGTATTCCGCCTTATCTTGTAGCAAGTGCGTTGATTCTTATCCAGGCACAGCGCCTTGTACGGAGGATCTGTCCTAATTGCAAGGAACCGATAAAGGTCAGCCCGGCTCTTCTTGAAGAGGCAAATATACCACCGGATACCTTTCCCGACGGTATTGTCTATAAAGGCAAGGGTTGTTCCAATTGTGGTCAGACCGGGTATAAGGGAAGAATTGGTCTTTATGAAGTTATGCCCATTTCCCCAACATTAAGGGCAATGATTCTAAAGGGTGCCTCTTCCGATGAGGTGGCGCGGCAGGCAAAGGCAGAAGGAATGAAGACCCTGCGCGACGACGGTATTGAGAAGATTAAACAGGGTATTACCACTATTGAGGAATTAATGCGGGAGACCGCCGCCTTATGATTTGCTCCGCATCAAATTACGGCACACTTATTTTTACTGCCGTCTCTGTTTTACAGAACAAGGAGGTCAAATGCCAGTAACGATGAAACACCTTTTAGAAGAAATGGTGCAGAGAAACGCTACCGATTTACATTTAACTACCGGCGCACCACCGATGCTGCGGATTGATGGTGAGTTAGTCCCGACAAACTATGAAGTAATGACGCCGGAGCTCATCCAACAACTTGTCTATAGTGTTCTAAATGACCAGCAGAAGAAAAAATTTGAAATGGAATGGGAGTTGGACTTTTCCTTTGGTATTGCTGGGCTCTCCCGTTTCCGCGGCAATTGTTTTCAGCAAAGGGGTAGTATCGCTGCGGCGATTAGAACGATTCCTTTCGAAATCCGGGGTTTTAAAGAATTAGGAATCCCACCGGTGGTTCAAGAACTGGCATCAAGACCAAAGGGATTAATACTGTTAACCGGACCGACTGGCTGTGGAAAATCCACTACCCTTGCGGCAATTATTGATAAAGTCAACAGTGAAAGGCGCTGCCATATAATTACCGTTGAAGACCCTATTGAATATCTCTTCCGGCATAAAAAGGCGATTGTCAATCAAAGACAGGTAGGTAGCGATACAAAATCATTTGCCAATGCCTTAAAATACGTCCTTAGGGAAGACCCGGATGTTGTTATGGTAGGAGAGATGAGAGACCTTGAGACCATTGCGATTACTCTGACGATAGCCGAGACTGGCCATCTGACACTGGCTACCCTACACACCAACTCCGCAGCAGAATCCATCCACCGAATAATTGATATATTCCCATCGCATCAGCAGGGACAGGTTCGCTCACAACTCGCATTTGTTATTGAGGGGGTAATCACCCAGCAGTTGCTCCCCAAGATCGGCGGTGGCCGGGTGCTTGCGGCTGAGGTAATGATTGCGACTCCAGCAATAAGGGCACTGATCCGTGATGAAAAAGAGCACCAGATTTACTCAATGATCCAATCAGGACAAAAATATGGAATGCAGACGATGAATCAGGCCCTTTATAATCTTTATGCGAAGAGATTGATAACACTTGAGACTGCCTTTGATTATTCACCGAACATAGAGGAATTTGAACATATGGTAGAGCAGAAATCGCCGGTTCTGGGATAGAGTTATGATAATTAATTGGTTAAAAGGTTAAATGGTTAAATATTTAACCGATTCCCAATCGCCATTTAACCAGGCATCATAAAAGGAGGTAGGTATGCCAGTATTTGTCTGGAAAGGTAGAAGTGCTACCGGCGCCTCAGCCAGCGGTGAGATTACCGCGGCTTCCCAGGCGGATGTTGTTGCCCAACTTCGCCAGAAGAAAATTATTCCAACTTCAATCAAGATAAAAGAGGAGAAGAAGGGATTTTCCCTATTTGGCATGAGGGTTTCTAAGCGTGCCCTTGCCGTTTTTACCCGTCAATTCTCCACAATGCTCAATGCTGGTTTACCCCTTTTGAATTGTCTGGAAATTTTGGGAAAGCAGACCGAGAGTGCCGGATTGAAAAGGGTTCTGGCAGATGTTCGGGCAGATGTGGAAGGTGGATTGTCCCTTGCCGATGCCCTGCGCCGGCAGCCGAAGGTATTTGATAATCTGTTTGTGAATATGGTTGAGTCAGGAGAGACTGGCGGTGCCCTGGATACAATCTTGCAGCGTCTGGCAACATACCTTGAAAAGAGCGTTGCCCTTCAGAGAAAGATTCGGGGGGCTATGATATACCCAGCAATCATCACTGTCGTAGCGATTGGTGCCATTGCGGTGCTTTTAATCTTTGTCATTCCTATATTTGCCAAGATGTTTGAAGGGGTGGGCAGAGAACTACCGGCAATGACACAACTGGTTGTAAAGATGTCCAATTTTATGAAGGTAGCAGCACTGCCCATACTTATCGGTTTGATTGCCCTGTTTACCATAATCCGCAGATGGCACAAGACCGAATCCGGTGCCAGGTCAATGGACCCCTTACTTTTGAAACTGCCGGTCTTCGGCGATCTCATGCGCAAGCAGGCAATTGCCCGCTTTGCCCGCACCCTTTCTACCCTTTTAAAGAGCGGTGTGCCAATAATTGATGCCCTAGAAATAACGGCAAAGAGCGCCGGCAACTGGGTGATCGAAGATGCAATATTGAAGGCGCGGGTTTCAATAAAAGGTGGCGAAAATATTGCTGACCCACTTTCCAAGACCGCGGTCTTCCCACCAATGGTCACCCAGATGGTGGCAATTGGTGAGGCATCAGGTGGTCTGGATGATATGCTGGAAAAAGTCGCGGACTTCTATGATGCCGAGGTTGATCAGGCCGTGGAGAATCTGACCAACGCACTTGAGCCCATAATAATGGTCTTTTTAGGTGGTGTAGTAGGATTTTTAGTAATTTCAATGTATCTACCAATCTTCCAGCTCGCCGGGACCATTGCTGAATAGATAATTTTAAGTAAACGCGACAGAAATTTAAGAGGCGCCATAAAATATGAATGCTATTATTAATGGAATCCGTGCCGCAAATTGTACTTTTGTACAGCCGATGGGCGTCGCGCTCCAAAAATTTCAAAACTCCGGCGTTTTCACCAAGGGGGCTATTCGGAATTATGAAAAAGATGCCATAGATTTAAAAAGATTGAGACGGACACAAACAGATGCAACAGGTTTATCCATTTTTATGCTAATCTTGGGAGGTCGGAATCCAAAGGTGACCGAACGAAGTATGATTATATTAAAAATTGCTGTAGTATAAGATTGATGCTCTATTAATGTCGAAAATTATAAAATTTTTTTCAATCAGCCAGCTATGTTTCATAAAGAAAATATCGGTTCCCCAAGTGCCCTCATCCTCCTACACCCACTAATAATTACCTTTCTACTGCTCACCACTTCTTATCCGGTTAACTACACGGTTCCCGCATCATACTGGTTTATCATTCTTGCATCTTTTATCCTTGCAATTATCTTTTTCTTCTTACAATACTGGTTGAATCTGCAGCCCCTGCTTTATGTAATATTCATCACGGATATCATCCTCATAAGCACCGTAGTTCATATTACCGGCGGTGCGGGAAGTATGTTCCCGTTACTTTATATGATTTTAATAATTGCTTCCGCCATTTATCTTTTCCGAAACGGCGCCTATATCATCAGCCTGTTTTCAGTTCTGTCTTTTTTTGGTCTTCTTTTATATGAATCAAAGGTTGAAGGATTTCCAATGGATTATGTAATGCAGCGCTTCTATCTCTTTGCCCTCCTATTTTTATTTACCGGAATCCTCAGTGGCGGTCTATCAGAACAGATTAGAAAGAAAACCATGGAATTTAAAAGGTTGAGCCTGACCACCGAGGAAATTATAAAAAATCTACCTTCAGGCATTATCACTATTGACGGTTCGGGAACGGTTATTTATACGAATCTAACCGATGATATCCTGCGCACCCGGGTTCATCTCTATCTGGCGAAATTTTTAAAAAATCCCGATGACATTTCCTGGACAACTGAACTGAAGATAAAGAAGAGATATTATTTACTTTCTTGTGCTATAATTGGTAATTCTCAGGGTGCACTTGCCATACTACAGGATTTAACTGAGATTAAAAAATTGGAAGAGAAATCGAAGATTTCAAGTCAAACAAAGATGCTTGCAGAACTCGGTGGTTCCCTCGCCCATGAGATTCGTAATCCTTTATCCTCAATTCGCGGTGCCCTGGAAGTAATTGCCGGTTCTCAGGTCTCAACCACCGCCCTTCCATTCATTGAGATGGCACTCAAAGAAGCAAGAAGGCTGAATGAAATTGTTACTGATTTTCTACAGTTTGCCCAGTTTGTTCCAAAAAAGGCTAACCGGATAAAGGTGAGTGATGCAATAAGTGAGGCACTTATTGATATTGCAAATTACATTTCCGAGAAAAAATTACAGGTAATAAGGAGCGGCGAGGACTTTTCTTGTATGGCGGACCTCAATCGGTTGAAATCGGGTATCTCAAATATCCTGAGTAATGCCTGTGATGCAAGCAGCCCAGGGCAAAAGATTTACATAAAGACCGCACGAGACAATAAATGGGGAATTATCGAAATCATTGACCAGGGAATAGGCATTCCCAAAAAAGATTTAAAAAAGATCTTCATTCCATTTTACACCACAAAGAAGGGCGGCACGGGACTCGGACTTTCTATTGCTCAGAAAATCATTGAGGCGCACAACGGGAGGATAGAAGTTTCAAGTCAAATTCGAAAAGGGACAACCTTCAGAATAATCCTTCCATTGGTTTAATTTATGTCTGGTAAGTTGTCGTCTTAAATTTATTGATGAGAAATTTTAAACTCACCATTGAATATGAAGGGACAGACTTTTTTGGCTGGCAGTATCAACCAAACAAGAGGACAGTTCAGGGTGAGATAGAGTCCGCCCTAAAAAGAATAACAAAAGAAAATATTAGAGTTATTGGAGCGGGTAGAACCGACCAGGGTGTCCATGCCCTTGGACAGGTTGCAAATTTCAAGACTGAATCAGAGATTAAACCAGAAAATCTAAAGGATGCCCTAAATTCACTTATCGCTGATGATGTATATATAAAAGAGATTATTGAAGTTCCCCTTGATTTTAACGCCCGTAGTAGTGCAAAGAGTAAGATTTATCAATATAATATTATGCGTAAGTACTCGCCATTGCAAAGGCGATATTTCTGGCTCGTCGAATATACCCTTAATCTTGGGGAGATGAAGAGAGCAATTCGCTATTTTATTGGTGAACATGATTTTAAAAATCTCTCAGTATCCGACAGAAGCGAAAACAAATTATCGCAAATTGATGGAAATAATCGAAAATCCACTCTATGCATGATATATAACATTTCTATTACCGAGGCAGGTTCGCAACTTATGATAAATATAGAAGGAAATCGATTTTTACGCAAAATGGTAAGAGGAATCGTTGGGGTACTGATTGATATCGGCCGGGGGAGGTTTAAATCCGAAGATGTCTATGAGATTTATGAAGGAAAAATAAAAAACTTATATTTTGCCCCACCCCATGGATTATATTTGGTGGAGGTAAGATATTAAAATCATTCAGAAGGCATCTTTTAAATGTTCGTATTCAATTTTAGTTCCACGCCGCGTAATGGCAAGGACATCAAAATGAATCTCGGTATCAAGGGGTAAATGGTGTAACCTCAGCCAGTATAGCGTAGCTTTTTTTATCTTCTCCTGTTTATTTTTAATTACCGATTCCTGGGGTAACCCATAATCTAATTTGCTTCTAAATTTAACCTCAACGAATCTATAGAGATTATCCTTCCTCAGAATCAAGTCAATCTCACCGTATCGGGTATGGAAATTATGCGCGACAATGTTGTATCCCAAGTTCTGAAAATATTTACTTGCCAGCTCTTCACCAAATTTCCCGATATTTCTTTTATTCATCAAAAAATTAAAGTAGCCGAAATGATTGACGGTGGATCGGACAGGGACCGTATTTCTGGAGGCATCGCCGGTGCAGTAGTGTGGGATAACCTTTATGCCGGGCAAATTGATACTGCGGATATTTTTTATGGTACTCAAGCATTATAGCATCCCTTTTTACCTTTGCAAGAATTGATGCGGCAGCAATAGAGATACTCAAAGAATCACCTTTTATTATTGGAATTTGTAAAATGGGTAACTCGGGAATTGTCAGGGCATCAATAAGAATGACTTGAGGGTTTATTTTTAATCCTGAGATTGCCTCATACATTGCCCTTTTTGTGGCATTCAATATGTTAACTTTATCAATTATTTCCGGTTCAACAATACCAAAGGAAAATGAGAGCGCTGAATCCATTATCACTTTAAATAATCTTTCGCGTTTTTCGGACTTCAATTTTTTTGAATCGTCAATTTCTGGATGATAAAAATTCTTAGGTAAAATTACTGCTGCGGCAACAACCGGACCAGCAAGAGGTCCCCGACCTGCCTCATCACATCCGGCAATAAATTCAAACCTCTCCCAGAATTGGTTATCCAGCAGTGCCTTCAGATTTTTTCTCCTTCTCTGCTTGAAGCCCTTCCTGTTCTTGAGGCGGAGTTGAAGGCAATTGAGCAGTTTTAATCTTTTTGACTTTCTTTGCCCTCAGATAGGTGAGCCTTGCCCGCCTGACCTTACCCTTTTTCTTCACCTCAATTTTGGCAATAGAAGGTGAATTTAACGGAAAGATTCTTTCCACACCGATACCCGCTGAAACCTTGCGCACGGTAAATGTCTTACTTACACCTTGCCCCTTGATCTGGACCACCACTCCTTGAAAAGGGGTCAGGCGTGTCTTATCGCCTTCAGTAATCTTAACATAAACCTTTACCAGGTCACCGGGTTTAAATTCTAATTTCTGTTTCATTGACGACCTCCAGTAGGATGTCCAAGTCTTCTTTGGAAAACTTTAAATTGCCCAGTAGTTCAGGTCTTTTAATTAGTGTTTTTCTCAGCGATTCTTTCCTTCGCCACCGGGCAATTTTTTTATGGTCCCCGCTTTTCAGGACCGACGGCACCTTAAACATTTTATAATTATCAGGCCGGGTATAAATATCTGCAGCCAGAAGCCCGGCTTGCAGAGAATCGTCTTCTGCGGAATCAATATTACCCAAGACACCGGGTAATAATCGGGTTATTGCCTCAATCAAGACCAGTGCTGCTGCCTCACCTCCAGCCAGGACATAATCACCAATTGAAATCTCCAGCGGCTTATAAATTAAATTTATTCTTTCGTCAATCCCCTTATACCTTCCACAAATTAAAATGAGATGACATTTGCCGCTCAAATCTTGAATAATCTTCTGGCTGAGTAATTGTCCTGCAGGACTGAAATTTACAACTATTGAATCATTCCTTTTTACCGCCTCAATTGCCCTCACCAGAGGTTCGGGTTTCAATACCATACCAGCGCCGCCACCATACTGGTAATCATCTACTGTCCCTTCATCGGTGAAATCTCTCGGGTTGGTGATGTTAACCTTTATTATTCCCTTTTCACGCGCGATTTTCAGTGTCCCGCAGGAGAACGGCCCGTTAAAATATTCGGGAAATAAAGAAATTATATCAAAATTTATCAGCCGCACGATGTGATTATAGACATATTTTGCCTTTTGTCAATAAATTGGTAGCCACAATCATAACTGAGTCCTCCTCACTTTTTCTCCTCCCCCTTTGATGGGAGTTTTGCCCCCCGGATTAAGGTGGGGGTGATAAAGATGAATATCTTACTCTCACCGCTCCACAAAACCCCACTCAAGACCCTCCAATTGCTCACGGCAACTTTTGTTGACATCCGTAAACCAGTCCTGTGTGAATTGGCGCGCCAATTACCGGTTCCG
>JBDRWI010000045.1:0-20021 GCA_039802265.1 Caldifarciminota bacterium
TTTGCCTTGCGATTTTTTATTTTATCTTTGAAATACGCAAAATCGTATTCTGGTGATAATGGTTCATAACTCAGATTAAAGAATCCTTTTAAAACCCTTGGTCTTTCATCTTCTTTTATCAAATAAACCCTTCCCAGTGCCCTTGGTTCAGAGAAAACAAGTGACTTATCTTCTAAATCTATTATCAATCTCACAAATTTTGCCTTTTCATTAAATTGAATTGTTTCTAAATTGGAATTTAAAGATTGTTTGGGATCTGGGATTTGAGATTTGGGATTTTTTAGAACGGTTATCCTTCCCGACAATCTCAAATGAAATATCAATCTTTTTTCATTACTCAACACAATAATCAGATATTTTGCCCTTCTTGTTACATTCAGGATTGTTTCATTAATTATACCTTTGCAGAAACTATCAGGTGCGGGATAACCAATTATATCTTTTCTGAGAATTTCACAACCGATTATCTTCTCATTTATTATCTTTGATTTTAATTCCCTTTTTATAGTCTCTACTTCTGGCAGTTCAGGCATTATTTTTTGAGCAAATCCTTCAATTTCTTCTCCAGTTCCTTTTTCTTCTTATCAAATTCATCCTTAATCTTGCCTTTAAGCCGGTCACTTATCTTGGCGGTGTCCAATTTGAACTGGGGAGATAGGACCTTACCCGAAGCAATTATATCTACTGTTGCCTGACCATTCTTATCATAATATAAAAGCCAGTCGCCATGATATTTTTTGAGCAAATCGGACTCTTTTTTGTTCAGAGTAAGTGTGATATTGAGGTTTATAACTCCATCAAGTCCCACTGTGCCATTTATTAGAAAATTACCAATGGTTGAAGAAATCGACCAGTCTTCAACCTTCGTCTTACCGTTTTCTATCCGGAAATTACAGATATAATCATTGAATGTGATGTTCTTGTAGTCCTTTAGCCCGAGCCAATCAAAGAGTGAAATCAAAAAGGGAAAATTCTTAAAGACACCGTTAGCCAATTTCAAGTTCCCTACTGCAGTGAGATTGTTCTTAATCTGGCTCTGGTCAAATCCCTTTCCCTGGAAATTACTGATGCCGGTAATCTTTGCCTCAAGGTTCTCAAACTTCAAAAACCTTTTTAAAATCTTCTGGGCTGAGATGTTGTTCATTTTTGTGTGTATCCGATAAGGCTCCGGGCTCTTTGAATCATAATAAAAATCAAACTGAACTTTGCCATCAAATGCATCTGCATTGCAGTTTTTTAAGTCAATTATACCCTTATCAAAGACAAAATTGGTAGTGATATTCTTGAATTCCATGTCCATTCCCACAATACGATTTATCTTAACTGAACCCTGAATTGTTATTGGAATCCCCTTTTTCTGTTCGGACTTTTTTTCCTTTGACTTGGGTAATAATTCATCAAGGTCAATTAAATTTGATGTATTATTAATCTGGATTATTGGTTCTTTGAAATTCGTAATATGACCAGAAAAAGAGAAGTCCGAACTGCCAATATGACCGCTACACCGGGAAATCTTTGCTGCATCATTCTGGATTGTGCCCTTGATAACGAGATTGGTTATTGGCTTTTCCAGACCAATTCCATCTATATTTGCACCGGCAATGTAGTAGTCGCCAAAAATTGTGGGTTTATCTAAATGTCCTTTAAGAGCAATGTTGAGGCTCATCGGTCCGGATAGCTTCACTCCTTTCATTTCTTCGGTAAGCGATTCAAGGTCATTGAGATTTCCTGAAACCTTTAAATTAAGACTAAGGACCGGATTTTTTAAGTTGTCAATATCTCCACTCATGTCAAATTTGGTCCCGCCCAGCATGCCCATTACAATGATATTCCGGACTGAATTCTGGTCAAAGATAAAATTAACACTGAGTTTTTCAATCTCACGATTGGCACCTTTTGGTTTTACTACTACATTTTTAATTTCGCACTTTCCATTCAATTTCGGTTCTTTCGTTGTTCCTAAAATTGAAATATTTGTGACGAGAGCACCGTTCAACCGGTCGGGTCTGTAGTTTTGTGGTATAAGGGGAATTATCTTTGAGAGGTCTTCAATATCCAGGTTAACCTGGATATTGAAGTTTTCCATTTTTTCAATAATTCCTGAGATATTTAAACTTATTGGTTCATAACTAACAATCAGTTTCTGTATTTCCAGGTTCTTTTTTAATGTATCATAGACAATGTTATTATTTACCTTCACAATCATCTCAGGGAGTGTCTTGCTCTTCAAGAAATAGACCGCTTGATTGCCCGAGATTTTTACTAAATTCCTTTCAAAACTGATGTGTTGATTAAGTTCCCTGACCTGGATTTCCAAATTGGCTATTGCATCAATGTAGCGGATGTTGCTACGGATAATATTTATTCCATCAAGGGATAATTGCCAGTTTGTACCTTTTGATTCTTTGGAGATAGGGGCAACGAAATTAATCTGGTTATCCTTATTCCTTTCTATGTTAAGATTGAGTTTATGAATGTCAATACTGCCGATTACAATCTGGCGCCTTAAAAGGGGAAGGAGTTTAAAGTTTAAAGCAGTATTTTCAATCTGGACCATTGGTTCCGGACTGAATCCCGGCAGATTACCGATGCTCAGTTGATCAATTTTCACCCCAATCTTAAAACCCAGTTTTAAAGAAACACTGCCGATCTCAACCGGTCGCTGTAAGGATTCCGAGGCAATCTTTGTAACGAGATTTCTAAGATAAGTTGGATTCAAGAAGGAACTTATTGCCAGGTATCCGGCAATTATCAGGACCAAAATTATGCCGACGATTATCAACAGAATCTTAAGCAGCCTTTTTGCGCCGGGCATAGCCACCTCCTTTTGTTATCTTTTTATCTTAAATAAACAAATTTTACCACTTTATCTTCACCAGCCATTTCAATTTTTAGAAAATATACGCCGGCTGAAAGGTCAGCGGGGTTCCAGATTATATTACCTTTGTCTTTTAATATCCCGTGGTAAATCTCTTCTATTATCTCACCGTTTATGTTGAAGACCTTGAATCTTACATCTTTCAATTGAACGAAATTGTAGTAAATATTTAGAAGACCTGAAACAGGATTCGTTTTGATTGAAACTTCACCGTTATTAATTGCATTCTTTAACTCACTCACTGCGCTTGGATCAATTATAACATCACATATTACCGTATCGGCAACAATACTGATATTACGCACTGTGACATCGGTTGGCACACCATAATTGCTATTACTTGAAGGATAGGTGTTGGGTCCAAAGGTTGTATTATTGCTATCGCCAGGATATGGGTCGCCGGAATCGCCCAGTTCGTGGTGGTAGTAATGGGGGTCAGGTCGATAACCCCAGCCATTCTCCAGGTCATCACAGCCATCCGCTTCTTCAAGGTCAACGATATCATCATAATTCCCGTATCTCGGGTCGATGTGCCAGATCAATAGCCCCTTTCCCGGGAGTGGTGTATCAAAGCCTTTATTCTGCCGATTCTCCAGGATGAAGAATGTGTCGTTTATACCTCCGGCGCGCCACACGCGATAGGCGACGGGATTGGTTTCTATGTCTAAGATTCTCAAGCCATAGGTATTACTTGTGATGGGAATGAGATTAAGCCAGCCTACCTGGTCCTTGCACCAGGCATCCGCATGGGAAGGACTCCAGGGGGTATTGCCACCCGCACCCCAGGCGCCGTAACCCATCAGACTCCAGTAGCCAACACCCCAGGTCCAGCGAGAATAGTCATATAGGTCAGGTAAACCAACAACATGGCCCAGTTCATGGCACATCACACCAATACAGCAAAGTGTTGTGTCAAGGGATGGGGTAACAAGACTTACCTCAGGCACATTCGTTGCCCCGTCAATAATCACACCATCATTGGTGGAATAGTTAAAACTGGGTATTGCATGGGACCAGCATTGATGGGGATTTCCCGTGTCCTCGGCGCCCGGACCAGCATGGATTACAAACACGCCATCAAGGTGGTTATCATTATTAAGGTCATACTGCTGGAAATTGACAGTTGCATCAACCAGTGCCACTGCATCCTGAGCCAGTTGATAACCGGTGGTGAGCATATAATACCCATCGTCATAATAACTATAAGGGTGGCTGGACATATACCAGTTATTGCCTACAATGCCACCGCGGACATCAGTCTGATTATAGGAATTCTCCTTAAAGAAATCGTTGAGACTCCCCTGGCGATATTGTCCATAATAAACTCCAGTAGAATAGAACATACTGTCATAGCATGCCGGATTATGCGCTATTGTATCAGCAAGATTGTCCGTAAATTGAACGAGTATAACACAGGTCTCAATTGAGCCCCGGGATAAATCCTTGGGTCTTTCACGCGGAGAACCAACAATACAGGAATGGCCTGTTTTATCGGGATAATGGGGAGGCATCGCTAAAATTAGACCGGTGAAAAAAAATTTTATAAAAAATCCTTTATTCATTTTTACTCCTTTAAAATCTTCTTCTCCAACTCAATTATCTCTCTAACTCCCTCCATTGCGAGTTTAACGAGACTATTGAATTCTTCCGGCGCCAATGGCAGTTTTTCAGCAGTTGCACCAATTTCTACAATCTTGCCCCTTCCGGTCATTACCAAATTCATATCAACCTCGGCATTTGAGTCTTCTTCATAACAGAGGTCAAGGAGTTGTTCGCCGCGCACCACACCCGCACTTACTGCACCAACAAAATCCAGGATAGGAAAAGAAGGAAACTCTTTATTTACCCACATCTTCTTTATTGCACTATAAAGGGCAAGAAATGCACCATTCAAGGCTGCGGTTCTGGTTCCACCATCGGCCTGTAGGACATCGCAATCCAAAATAAATGTCCGCTCGCCGACTAAATTCAAGTCAAAGACCGGCCTCAATGAGCGTCCGATAAATCTTCTTATTTCCTGAGTTCTACCGGTGAGGCGACCGGCATTTGCCTCCCGCTGGGTTCGCTCCCGGGTACTTGCGGGCAGGAGTGCATATTCAGCAGTTAACCAGCCCTGCCCTTTACCCACCAGAAATGGTGGCACACGATTCTCAACACTCACAGCACAAAGAACCTGGGTTCTTCCCATCTTTATCAGACAGGAGCCAGCCGGATATTCAAGATAGTCCATTACCACTTCAATCCTTCTCAATTCATTAGCCTTACGGCCATCAATTCGCATCTCCACCCCCTTTAGGTTTTACTCCCCAGGGTGACCCTGGAAAAATTGTTCATTGGTGCACCGAGAAATCTCTCGCCAATCTCCTTGAAGTTTATTGATAGATCGGTAAGATAGATTGAGATATTACCCTTTCCATAAGGATTTTCCAGCTTCCTACTTTTTAAGTCCAGGGCAAGCTCCCTGCCCAGTTCTAATGCGGAGTCAACATAATTTATTTCTCCGAGGACCTTTTTAATCGTATTAAGCAGCAGGGGATAATGGGTGCAACCCAATAGCAGGGTATCAATACCATCTTCTTTAAGGGGCTTCAGGTAATCCTCGGCAATTAATTCAGTGGCTGGATGGTCAAACCAGCCCTCTTCAACAAGAGGGACAAAGAGGGGGCAAGCACGACCGATGACTTCAATCTCGGGATTTGATTCCCGAAATGCCTTCTCATAGGCACCGCTTTGAATCGTGAGATATGTGCCAATAACCCCAATCTTTCTGTTTTTTGTCAATGAAAGGGCCTTCTTTACACCAGGATTTATTACACCGATGATAGGGACCTCAAATTTTTTCTTCAAAATCTCCAGGGCAACCGAGGTTGATGAATAACAGGCAATTACAATATACTTTACCCCGCGGGATAGTAAGAATCTGGTATTCTCTATGGAAAATTGAATAATTGCATCAGTGGATTTTGTCCCATAGGGAAGGCGGGCAGTATCACCTAAGTATATTATATCCTCTTTTGGTAAAAACATCTTTATTCCTTTTACTACAGTAAGACCCCCGATGCCCGAGTCAAAGACTCCAATCGGTGATTTATTCAATTGTTCAGTCTCCTTTCGTAGTTTTCTATATATTCTTTAACTCCACAAAAGATTGTATATGCAAGTTTTTGCTGGTTTTTCTTATCCCTCAGCCATTTCTCCTCTTCGGGGTTGGATATAAATGCACATTCAATGAGGACCGCGGGCATAAATGCACCCTTTAAGACATAAAATCCAGCCTGATTTACACTTCGCGCTGGTATTGATAAAATTCTTTCTGCACTGGTCTGAATGCATTCAGCCAGATAATTGGATTCTTCCAAGAATGCACTCTGCGCCAGGTCGTAGAGAATGAAATTTATCTCGTCTTTAGGAACAATGTCCTCATCAAATTTTAATGAGGCATTTTCCATCGCAGCCACTGCCCGTGCCTCATCGGTCTTTGCCTCGGAGAGGAAATAGGTTTCAAATCCACTTGCCTTTCTATTGCGCGGTGAGGCATTACAATGGATGCTCAAGAATACATCCCCGTTATTGCGATTGGCAAATTGGGTTCTTGCCCTCAAGGATAGATAGATATCATTGGTTCTGGTCAACAGCACTTTGATACCTAAAGAATCTTCAATGATCTCTTTCAATAACCTGGTGATGGCGAGATTTATATCCTTTTCATAGAGCCCACCCCGTCCAATCGCGCCGGGGTCAATTCCACCATGTCCGGGGTCGAGGACGATGGTATTTATCTGTTTGAAGGTTTTTTTGAAGAAGACCACCTCAGATTCCCGCTCCTGATAGGAGTTTATATCCATCAGGTCAATTTTCAGACTTGTGTAGGTATTGAAACAATCCAGTTTGACATTTTTTATCTGTCCGACTGGTCTTATCTTATCTTTTTTCTTATATCTCCCATCTATCTCCACAACTGCCGTTTGAGGAAAAAATTGGACATCAAATTCAATTGGCATCTCCCAGGTAAATTTTATTACTGTAGAATCACCCCGGGTAATTATTTTAATATCATCAATCTCCGGTATTTCCCGTATTTCTTTTATGAATATCAATTTCTCAAATACCCGGCTTAGAACCGGTATTATCGCTTGAACCACAAAGTAGACATCACCATTGTAGAACCGGGGTGCAAAGGCGATATTCTCATACAGACCATCGCACTGGATTGTGCCAATATCGGGTATCAAGACCATCTGGTGTTCAGCCGTTGAGAGATAGAGGCGCTGACTCCTGTTATCAAAGACAAAATTTATGCCGCAGACTTCGGCAACGGATTTCAGGGGGACAAAGTCTTTGAGTTCCATCTGAATAGATTGAACCGTTACCCTATTGGTATCACAGATAATTTCATACTTCGGTGAAAGGCTCGCCAGGATAAAAAACACCATCATCTTACTATCCTCTTTATTCCGAGCAGTTTCTTTTCGGCCTCTTTTTTAAGAATTTTTTCCTTCTTGTCAAAGAGTTGCCTGCGCCGGCAGACGCCGATTGTCACCTTGGCAAGACCGCGTTCATTGAAGTAGATCTTCAGTGGAATTAAACTATTTCCTCGCTGCTGAGTTATACCATAAAGTTTTCTGATTTCTTCTTTTTTTAACAATAATTTCCTTCTTCTCTTTGGCTGTGGGACAGGACCGGAGCTGAATTTGTAGGGTGCAATATGGAGGTTAAATAAGAAAATTTCACCGTTGGATATTTCTGCATAGGCATCGCTCAGAGAGACTCCACCCTGACGCAGAGATTTTACCTCACTACCACAAAGCACAATGCCAGCCTCATAGGTATCAAGAACTTCATATAGATGTTCAGCCTTGCGATTGGTGCTTATAATCTTCACCAATAATTATAACAGACAAATGTAATAAAGTCAAGGAATAGGTAGTTTCTATACAAACCTTGACAATCTCATAATTTTGTGTATTATTTAAATATGCCAAAATGGGTTAAGGCAAAAAGGCTGAGTGTATTTACTTCCATACCTTATGGGGGAAATCCTGCCTGGGTGATAATCGGTGCTGAAGGGGTAAGTGAGGAAGACCTCCGGCAAGTTGCCAGTGATTTAAATCCGATATCGGATACAGCATTTGTCCTGCCCGAGACGACAAGTGAGGCAGATATATATCTGAGATTCTTCACGGGCAGCGGTGAGATTAATTTTTCGGGGCATGCTTCCATTGCTACATATTTTGCCTTAAGCGGGGAGAATATCTTAAATTTAAAAGAACCGGAAACGACCATACGCCAGAGGACAAAGGCGGGAATTCAGTTTGTTGACCTCCGGGTTAAAGAGAATAAGATAACCCGTGCCACAATGACCCTGGCAAAGCCCAACTATCTGGACATTGAGCCTAATCCGCTGCAGTTGGCAAGGGTCTTGGGTATTTCTCAGAGTGAACTCGGGCTGGCGAATCTACCGTTTGATGTAATTTCCACGGGATTCTATGACCTGATTGTTCCGGTAAAGTCCTTGGAGACAGTCAAAAATCTCAAACCCGATTTTACATTTATGAATAATTTTTGTATAAGATTGGGAATTCAGGGTATCATTGTCTTCTGCCTTGAGACATTTGAACCCGGTGATACTGCATTTATGAGGCACTTTGCGCCGGTCCTTGGTATAAATGAAGACCCGATATCGGGTGCTGCTGCCGGCAGTCTTGGTTGTTATCTAATAAGAAAGAAATTGGTTGAACCGAGTAATTTTTCAAGGATTATTATTGAGCAGGGTTATCTCCAGAACCGGCAGGGTAAGGTATATGTTCATATTGAATCCTCCCGCGATCAGATTTATCGGGTAAAGGTTGGAGGGAATGCAATCCTGACTTTTACCGGATATATTCTGGTCCCGTAATAAAAGATACTATTCCCTGAATAATGGAACGCTGGACGCTCTAAAGATTAGGGATAAATAGTTATTGTTTTTGGGAAACGGTTCAAAGTCCACAGACGATAAATTCCGAAGATTCTTTTCGCATCTCAAGCTTTAAACTGTTGACGATCTTGACAAGATATTCAGGGGGATACCCCCTGAAAACCCCCGCTATATAGCAAACCGTCTCTTTGTGCGGAGACCATTTTCATATCATCCTCCCCTGAATATCTTGTTTTTTTTTAACTATAATGAAAAATTTCATTTACAAGAACATCATCAGGGGTTTCACCCCTGAAACCCCAACCCTCACCCCTTCCCTCTCCCTTAAAAAGGGAGAGGATGAAGGTGAGGGTCCCTTGAAATTTTCCAAATTCCTAATACAATCAAATATTTATAAAATCGGGGAAGGTCAAACCATTTACGGGGATAGCCGGGGATTTTAATAATCTGCTTTTTTTTCTTTGGTCAGGATTTTCACAAAAATACGCACGATTACCGGGTCAAATTGGGTTCCGGCGTTGGCCTTTAATTCCCTTATTGCCTCCTCCTTTGTCAGGGCATCACGATAGGGGCGCTTTGATGTCATGGCATCATAGGCATCAGCAACGGCAATGATTCTTGCAATCAATGGTATCTCAGACTTTTTAAGCCCCTCCGGATAACCAGAACCATTGAAATGCTCATGATGGCTTTTGATTCCATCGATCGCTTCCACCAATTCATTGAATCCGGCAAGCATATAGTATCCACGCATTACATGCATATCAACCTCTTCCTTCTCCTGGGCTGTCAATTTTTTGGGTTTAAGGAGGATATCCTCATTTATACCGATCTTGCCAAAGTCATGCAGGAGCGCTGCAACCTCAAGGACAACCTTCTCTTCTTCGCTGAATCCCAATTCATTCGCAATCGCCAGGGCATATTCGGTTACCCTGATGATATGTCCATCCCGGTAGGGAATGACCTTGTCAATCCGTTCACCGATCTTTCTTAAATCCTTCAGTGCCTGCCTTGGATTTTCTTTCAATGTGAGTGCGACAATACCCAGACATCTGATTACCTCATTGAGGTCGATCTTATCTCTGTTATTTTTCACACTTAAGTATAGTCAATATCTTTAAAAAGTCAATAAGGTATCTAAAAAGGGGTGCAGGTTTTATTTTTAATTGACTTTGATAAGTTTCTGAATAAAATACTTCTTTACTATGCATATCTTCTTCAGTGATGCCCATATCCGTAATAGCGAAAGTGAAAGGGCAAGGATTCTGATTAGATTTCTGAATGAGTACGGGCCAACACTTGATAGTCTTTTCATCCTTGGTGACCTCTTTGAATTCTGGTTTGAGTATAAGGTGGTTTTCCCCAAGCATTACTTCAAGGTCCTGGCGATATTATATTCCCTTATTCAACAAGGCAAGAAAATTTATTACATTTTAGGAAATCACGAGGTTCTTGCCGGAGATTTTTTAAAGAATTTCGGATTTATTGTCTATGAACGGGAGGCGGTTTTGAGTCTGGGTGGCAAAAGAATCCTGCTTGCTCACGGACACAGGGTCGATAAACGACTATGGACACTCGTCTGGGAGGCAATTCTTAAGTCAAAGTTGAATCATAATCTATACCAGATGGTTCATCCGGATCTGGGTATATATATTGCCCAGGCAATCGCCTTTTTCTCAAGAAAACAGAGGCGGAGTCCTACGCTTGTTAAAAACCTTGAGCGATATGCCGTAACCCAATTTGGCAATTTTGACATCGTCATCCTTGCCCATTCCCACATCCCCACTCTGAAGGTCTTCAATAATAACAAATACTACATAAATACCGGTGACTGGGTAGATAACTTCTCTTATTTGGTGATAGATGAAAAAATGATTTCACTCAATTACTATAACCAGCGGAATAAAAATCTGGTATTGACTTTGGATTGATTCTGGATAAAATAGACATCAGGGAGGTAAACCTATGAAAAAGCACTGGCTTTGTTTGGTTCTAACTTTATTTTTTATTGGTTGTCCATCAACCTGGGAGAATTCCTGCAAGATCTATCTTCAGCAGGGAGATTATGCACGGGCAAAGGAACAGGCACTGATTGGAAAGGAGCAGCAGCCGGATAATTATATGGTATATACACTCTTAGGTAAATCGGAGATTGGACTTAATAACTATATTGCTGCTGGTGAGGCGTTTCAGAAGGCATTTGAACTTGATTCCGTAGCAACCCTCAAGTGGCTCAAGAGTGATAAGGACAATATCTCCGTCTATTGGCAGGCTTTCTACAATGCGGCATTAAGTTTGACCTTTGATAAAAAATATGCGGAGGCACTGCGCTATCTGCGATTTTGTGTCCTCCTTGATTCAACGAATGTAAGCCAGTATATACTTGAGGGAAATGCCTATGCAGAAATGGGAGATAAAGATGCGAGTGTGCGTGCATATAAGAGGGCATTGATTCAGGACCCGGAGGGTGCTGAGGCCTACTATTCCATTGGGAATGTCTATTTTGACAGGCAGAACTATGATTCGGCACTATACTACTATGGAAATGCAATAAAATATTTTGAGAAGGATTATAATAAACTGAAAACGGTAATATTTAAGAATGTTGAATATGACCAGCAGATTGCCCAGGAGTTGGTAAGACTCTGGAAGGGCAGAAAGAAAGAAGAACTTGACCGATTTGTAAAGGTTAAACTGGGAATTGGAGAAGGCGCTGAGGCACAGAGTAGAAATATCGAAAAATTTGGTAAGAGTTCCGAAGGACTGGGACAGAGTTATTACCTCTCAGGAATGGCCTATCACTACCTGAAAAATGATAGTCTGGCGATAAAGAATCTAATCCTTGCAACTGAATATATTCCAGATAATCATAACGCCCTTTCCTTCACCGGCGAACTTTTAATAAGAATGGGTAGGTGGTCTGAGGCAAGAAGATATTTTGAAAGGTCGGCTGAGGTAAAACCCGACCAGTTTGCCACCTGGTTCTATCTCGGTGTCTGTTATGCCCAGGAAAAGAACTTCAAAAAGGCAATTGAAGTATATGAGGAAAAGGCATTGCCCTTAGAACCGGAAAATGCTGACCTTCTAACCAATCTTGCCTATGCCTATCGCGAGATTGGAAATACAAAGAAGGCACTGGAATATCTCCAGAAAATTGAGAAGTTGAAAAAGGAGTAGTTATGAGTGTTCGTGCAACTGAGAGAATTCTTAATGTTTTGATATTCATTGGATTTGTCGTTCTTTTGTTCGTTGTCGGTTATCCCCAGTATAAAGAGGCACAACCTGTGCACATCCGCTTTGGCGTGGATAAATTCTACGGCGCGCTACCCTTCTATGTTGCGAAACTGGATACAACAAGGAGATATTTTGAGATTGAAAGGATCGTCCCCGAATTTATTGATGTCGGCGAGAATCCGCTTGAGGAGTTAAAATCCGGCAAATTTGATATTGTTGCTGTACCCTGGTATTATCTCCTGTTATATCCAGGTTCAGATGGTGATACTGTAAAGGCAATTTGCTCAATTGAACTTAAGGCAATAAGTGATGCCATTATTATTCCGAGGAATACAAAGATAAAGTTTTTAAAGGATTTGAACAACAAGCGGATAGGGTTATTAAAAAAAGATGAGTATCTCTTTGATTTAATTCTGCCGGAACTGGGATTTGAAAAACTCACCAAGGTCAACAAGGTAATTCTTCAGCCTGAAGAACTCAGTACGGCCTTTACAGAGAAGAAGGTTGATGCCCTTTATCTCCTTGAGCCCCACCGGAGTTTTTTCCTCCATCAGGGTGATACGGTGCTCGCCGAGGGATTCATTTATAAATATATTATGACCCCCACTCCCTATCTGGCAATTGTGATGCGCAAGAGTTTTGTAAAGGAAAACCGGACCGCCGCATTCAGACTAAAGAATGCAATTGATGGAGTCTTGGGATTTTTAAGGGTCCATCCGGAGGTCGGAAAATCAGTTTTGATAAGAATAAATGACTGGCCCCAGGACGAGGTGCTGGTTTCAAATATCCGTATGCCTGAATATAATCGTCTGACCGAGGTTGATTTTAAGAATGTAGAGAATTATCAATCCTTTTTGGTACGCCGGGGAATTGGTACCTGCGGAATGAAACCACAGGAATTTTTCTTTGAGAAGACCGATTTCAAGCACTAATTCCGGTCGTGCTAAACGGGGAGCCAGCGGTGCCCTGAATCCACCCGAACAATGGTGGATGACCCGAAATCCGCTAATGCGGGGTTGAATGCCCTTTTGAGCCTTCTTATTCAGGGGCAACAGGAAGATAATAAGAACGATGACGTTCGGGTCTTATGAAAGTGCGGTCTACGAACCCCGTCAGGTCCGGAAGGAAGCAGCGGTAAGTAGATTCAAACTTGTTATAAGGGTGCCTGGGCTGAGTTCTTTTTTCTTTCTGTTCCTGAATAAGATCGCGAAGAGGGTGCACGACCGGATTATTAAGAAAAGATAGTATGGGGCATCGTGTCATATCTTTAAAGTATCGCCCGCAGGACTTTGATGAATTAACCGGACAGGAGCATATTATCTTCTCCTTGAAGGGTGCGATAAATAGCGGTGCAATAGGACATGCATTTCTCTTTGCCGGACCAAGAGGGGTTGGCAAGACCACAATGGCAAGGATATTTGCCAAGAGCCTCAATTGTCTAAAGGGGCCAACCATTCATCCCTGTCAAGAGTGTCAGTCATGTAAAGAGATTACCGCAACCAGAAGTGTGGATGTAATTGAAATTGACGGGGCATCAAACCGCGGGATTGATGAAATAAGAAATCTGAGAGAGGGTATAAAGTACTCCCCGCTTCATAGCCGCTATAAGGTATACATAATTGATGAAGTCCATATGCTTACTCCGGAGGCATTCAATGCCCTGCTGAAGACCCTTGAAGAACCGCCGGCGAATGTTGTCTTTATCCTTGCCACAACAAATCCGGCTAAGGTTCCGGCGACGATTCTTTCACGGTGTCAGCGCTTTATATTCAAGAGGCTGTCCATCTCGGAGATTACAAAAAGACTTAAGGAAATTGCTGAAAAAGAAGGTATAAAAATTACGGAAAGGGCATTATATTATCTTGCCTTGCGGGCTGACGGTTCAATTCGTGATGGAGAGAGCATCCTTGAACAGTTATCTTCATTTGTTGAAGGTGAGATAACCGAAGAGGATGTCTTCAAGATGATCGGCCTTCTGGCAAATGACTTCTATCTTGACCTGCTAAAGAAGATCGCTCAGAATGACCTCAGGGGGATGATTGAAGAATTGAACCGGGCAGTTGAAAACGGGGCAGACCCCTTAGAAATATATCGTGGTCTGGTTGGGTTTTTAAGAAAAACAATGCTCATTCATATCGGACTCAAAAAGGATTTTATTGAATGTTCTGATGAAGAAATTGAGTTGTTGAGGTCAATAGGCATTGATTTGTCCAGCATTATCAATATGCTTGAGACCTCATTAAAATTTGAAGATACAGTAAAGCGGTCAATCAACCCGCGGATTGCCCTGGAACTCCTGTTTACCCAATTGATTTCCAATCCACCCACAGAAATAAATAGCCAAGGTAGTAAGGAAGCAAACCCTTTATCAAGGGAAGGACTGGTTGCAAATATTTCCCAGAGGAGTCCAAGACTGGCAGCAATCGTGCACCAGGTCGAAGTCGTCCAGGAAAAGGATACCATTATCTTGAATGTTAAGAACGAATTTCAGAAAAAGGAATTGCTCAAAAACCAGTCACTCCTTGAAGAGATAATTCATAAATCTGCAGGCAGAAAATACACGATAAATATCCAACTTCTCGAATCGCCCGCAAAGGATAACGGAATCGTCAAGACCATCAAGAGAATGTTTGATGGAGAAGAAGTCCGGTGAAGGATTTCTTTAAAGAGGCAATAAAATTACAGGAACGCCTGCGCCAGGAATTGCAAAAGATTAAAGTAGAAGGGAGTGCAGGCGGTGGTATGGTAAGGATTGAGATGGACGGTGAGCAGAATGTCTTATCCGTAAAGATTGAACCACAACTCCTTGAAGAGAGGGACATTGCTATGCTTGAGGATTTGATTGTAGCTGCATTCAATGATGCAAAGAATAAAGTTCAGGAAAAGGCACAGGAGAGTTTAAGGTCAATTACCGGTCTGCCTTTAAGGTTTTGAAGACTAAACCCTTATTCCCCGGTCAATAAATAAATGGCGTTTTATCTTCTGCGTTGTGGTCTTGGGAAATTCTTCTTCGCGGATTTCAAATCTCGTTATCCTTTTATAAATTGGAAGTTCCGCATTGACCTTCTCTATCTCTGACCTGAGCAGCAAACGGATATCTTCCTCGGAAAATTTGATGCTTTTTGCAATGCTATATTCCTCAAGCTTTTCATAATCGGGATAAATAAGGGCACAGACCTCCTCCTTTTTTGTCTTCGGGTCAATACGGGGAATGACAAGTACCTCCTTAATCCACACACTCTTTTGAAGTAATTCCTCCAGTTCCTCGGGATAGATATTCTTACCGGTCTGGGTAACAATAATACTCTTTTTCCTGCCCGTGATATGTAAATAGCCCTCCCGGTCAAAATACCCCAGGTCACCGGTATATAGCCAGTTATCTTTTAATACCTCGTCAGTTGCCTTTTTATTATTGTAGTAACCAATCATTACATTTGGACCCCGGACAACAATCTCGCCGATTCCATCCTTATCGGGCTCGGCAATTCTTACCTCAACATCAGGAATTGGTATTCCGACCGAGGCATTTTTAGGTCTTTCTGGTGGATTGACCGAGATTACCGGCGCTGCCTCGGTCAGGCCATAACCTTGCAGAATTGGAATTCCCATCAGTTCAAGCCCTCTGGCGACCTTTTCAGGTAATGCTGCCCCACCAGAGACCGCGAGTCTCAAATTTCCCAACCCCATTTCTCTTCTTATGCGGGCAAATAATGGCTTTCGTAAAAATTTAAAAATTGAACCAATCCCGCTTAGCGTGCCAAAGGTAATTTTTGTTGGTAGTGATGCACTGGCAACCTTTCTCTGAACTCCTGCAAGGAATTTTTCAAAGAGTAAGGGAACGGCAATAAGGCAACTAACATTTGCCTCTTTCATTGTGCTAATCAGTTCATTTGGTCTCAAACTCGGTGGATAGTAAATCGTTACTCCCTGGGAAAGTGGATAAAGGAATCCACAGGTTGCTTCAAATGTGTGGTGCATTGGAATGATTGAGACCATTGTATCACCAGGGTAAACCGGGATAACCCGGGATATAGATTTTATATTGCTGATAATATTTCTATGGCTGAGCATTACCGCCTTTGATGTCCCGGTTGTGCCCGATGTAAATATTAAAACGGCAAGTGATTCTGGGTTGCATCTGTTTTTTATCTCAATCCCGGGAGGCAGATTATTTAAATCATTCATCTTTATGATATACTTAAAATGCTTCAATTCGCCCTTTATTGACTCAATTTTATACAGATGGCTCTCTGAACATACCACACCACCGGCATTACTCTCTCTGAGGATGTGAAGCAATTCACCTTCGGTTAAGAGTGGGTCAAGCGGGACGCAGACACAGCCTGCCTTTAATATACCCAAATAGCCAATCCCCCATTCAGGGCGGTTTTCACCGAGCACGGCAAAAGCCTCTCCTTCTTTAAGTCCAAGATTTTTAAGATAATTTGCCAGGCTATTTACCGATTCTTTTAACTCGCGGTATGTATATGTTGTATCACCTTTTTTGAATGCCATTTTATCAGGATGTTTTTTTACTGACTCTTCAAAGATTTCATCCAGCGTTTCCACTTTTTCCTCCAATCTGAGTGATATTATCCCGGCCCTTCTTTATGAGAATTGGGATGAGTTCAGCTACCGAGTACTTTTCGCGCAAAAGAAAGAATTCAATTAAAATTGGCAGATTGACACCACAGATGATGTTCAGTTCTCTATTCTCTTTCATCAGATTCATACAGGAAATCGCACAACTTCCACCCGGCAGGTCAACGAAGATTATAACCTCTTTTGAATTTTTCGGTAATTTTTCTTTTATCATTTGGGTTAAAGATTCACAGGATAGATTTGTATTACTTATTACTTCCACCATCTCCTGCCGGCCCAGTATTCTTTCGGCAGTATCAAGTAATGTCCGGGCAAAATCACCGTGTCCAATGATTATCCCTTTAATCATGAGCAAAATCCTTGTGCCGTCTTATTCTATATCCTCATCAAAATGGACGCTCGGCACTTCACTCTTTGCTAAAACCCGCTTTAATTCGCGGTCATACTCCCTTGCTGCATCTATACCCCGCAATTTCAAAAGATAGTTCATTGCTACAACCTCAGCGATAACCGAGATATTCTTACCCGGGGTAAGGG
The DNA here is from genome assembly GCA_039802265.1 of Caldifarciminota bacterium. GTDB lineage: Bacteria > Hydrothermota > Tepidihabitantia > SM23-42 > JAOAFX01 > JBDRWI01. The sequence continues at coordinate 17,169 of JBDRWI010000045.1, forward strand.
GAATGAGAATATGGGGAATCTTTACCCCGAGGATACTCTTTTCGCGATGACTCAGTCCGAGTCGGTCATACTCACCCTTTGCCTCATCCCAGAAGATAAGCTCAATTATCACCTCAATCCTTTTGCGCAGGCGGACTGACTTTACCCCGAAGATTCGGAAGACATCAATTATCCCTACGCCCCTTATCTCAAGGTGGTGGCGTAGTTTTTCACTCTTTTCAGCACCGGTTCCGATGAGCATCTCACCCCTTCTTACAATCTTTACCAGATCGTCAGCAACCAGACGATGACCCCGCTCAATCAAGTCAAGGGCACACTCACTCTTACCCGAGCCCGGCTTACCAATAAACAGTACACCGACACCGTAGATATCCATCAATGTCCCCTGGATGAATCGGGTGGGTGCGAGTTTATAATCAAGGTAGGTGGAGAGTGCATGGATAAACGGTGTGGTTGATAATGGTGTTCTTAAAATTGGAATCTTTCTCTTTTCTGCCTCTATTATTAATATCTTATCAATCTTTAAATTCTTGGTTACAATAACACAGGGGGTTCCAAGTTTCATCACGGTCGCAATCCGGCGATTCTTTACCCCCTTACTGATCGTCTTGAGATAACTGGTCTCGGTCTTACCAATAATCATAATTCTGTCACTCAAAAAATATCCGGTATAGCCAGCAAGGGCAAGTCCAGGGCGAAAGATGTCACAGGTAGTTATATTTCTCTCTTTGAGATATTCGCCACCCGAAATTATCTCAAAATGAAAGTCTTTTTTCTTTTCCTGATAAAGGATTTCAGCAGTGATTTTGTTCATATTCTTTTTGTCTTTGCGGCGACTCTCTTTCTCTCTCTGAACTTCTCTTCATATTTCTGAAGTTGCCGCTCTGCCTTTTTGACAATTTCATTTATTCCCTGATAGATATCATTGGTCTTCACCTTACTGGTAATTGTGGAATGTTTGACTAGGAGGCTAATTTCGACAATACTTATTGACTTATCTTTTTCTAAGACCAGATGCCCATCAATAATATGGTGTGAGAATCTTCTCAGCTTATTTAACTTCTTTCCGGCATAGGCAGTCAAGGCATCGGTCAATTCAAAATTTCTTGCGGAAATTGTTAGATTCATATAAACCTCCCTTAAACCTTATGCACCATAAATCCCTATAACAAGATACATCAGGGGAGAACCCCTGAAACCCCCAGAGACGCTCCATCTTAAAGTTGTGCACTTTCCAGCGACTATCAGAAACCCCAGATGTATCTTGTCCATATTCTTTTCTATAATGAAAAATTTCATTACCATTGTATAGGAATTTTTCAAATTCCTATACAATTAAATAGTATATTCATTATTTACTATTTATCAAGACCAAAATCGAGGTTGCTAAAAGGGCAAATCTATGTCTGTTGTCATGCCAAACTTATTTCGGCATCTAACAGCATCTCAACAAAATTAGACCCGGAAATAAATTTAGGGTGACAAAAGGAGTAAACAAATTCAAGACAATGACACCGGCCCGTACTGTAGCAGTTAAATTTTTTCTAAATTTACTTCAATTATCCCCCTTCTTCCCCCCTCATCCTTACCCTCTCTCATCTGCCACACTGTATGGCGGATTTATAACAGGAATTTGCCTATTTCAACATTATCGCCTTTTCTGTCTTCTTAAAATCTCCCGCCTCTAACCGCACAAAATAAACACCGGCTGAAAATCCCCCAGGTCTCACTATAATTTCATTCATACCAATTCTGGACTTTTTTATATCCTCTTTATGCATCAACCGGCCACAGACATCGTAGAGTTTGACGGCGACTCTGCGGTTATCAGGAGAATTGAATCTGATTCTTATCATTCCTTTTGCCGGGTTTGGATAGATTCTATCAAGGTAAAACGCCCCTGTAAACTGCGCCTCTTCACCCTGTGGTCCACCGCCTTGCTCCCCGGCATCCAAAATTGCAAAACCACTCAAGACTGCAAGACCATTGCCACCGGTAATCTCATTTGTTATTTCCATTATCCCATCCTGAATAACCGCTTGGGGAATTGGTTTACGAATTGTTACCCGCTCACCTGAAGGAACCCATTTATGCTCATTAAAGATATCATCTATCCTCAATCGCTCATGCCAGTCCTGATTTGATTCATGATACCAGTCCCATTCTATCTCATATTTACCAGAAGGTTCAAGACCGGTAAAAGAATAGATAAGTTCTGTGCTATCATAATCCACTGTCTTATAGGCTTCTTCACCATAGACCAAAAACCCATCCCGCTGGATTGTTGCTGAAGATGGGGTCTCTGCACCAAGGTCAATTGCATAGACCGGAATCTCATCGGTTTTAAATACCTTCTTACCCGTGAATAGATAATAAGGTGGCTCATTGCCATCGGTAAATAGATAATAGAGCGTGCTCTGACGGGGACCGCGATAAAATGCCGCCTGAGGGAGTATTGACCTTCTTAAAGTATTGCTCAAGTTCTCAGGCTCGGTCCAGGTATAACCACTCAAACGGGAATAGTATATCTCATAATTTATGCTATCTATCTGCTCAGACCAGAGCACCTGATTATTTAGACAAATCGGAAAGACCGAAATGTTAGTCCCTTTATCCAGACGCTCAACACTTCCCCAGGCACTATTGATAAACTTCCTCCGGCAGAGAATTTGAGAACCAGGACCCGGCATCGGGTTACCTGCCCAGACAACGGTTATTTCGTCATTATTTATCCCGATACAGGGCTGGTCATAAATACCAAGTGGAGAGATTACCTGTGGTCCGGTCCAATTTGCCCCAGTCTTATTCTGATACCGAATTTCTGAGCGAATTGTATAAGCAATATGGAGTGAA
>JBDRWI010000046.1:0-19082 GCA_039802265.1 Caldifarciminota bacterium
GTCCATCATCATACGGTTTCGCTGCCCGTTTCGTCAATCGGTTTCGTTTCAGGACAGTTGAAAATTTGAATAGGTGGATTCCGGTACATTATCACACCTCAGCCTTTATCCGCGCTATTGAGACTACCTTGTCCCCTTTTTCCAGTGTTATTATCTTCACCCCCTTGGCTGCCCTGCCCATCACCCTGATTTCCTTTACGGGAGTCCTTATACCTTTACCACTCATCGTCATTGCCAAAAGGTCGTCTTCATCATTCACATTTACTACACCCGCAACCTTACCGGTCTTTTCATCTATCGTCATTGACCGGACACCCTTGCCACCCCTACCCTTTTCATTTATATCCTCAAACCTAATCCGCTTACCCAGGCCATTCTCACCAATGATTAGCATATCCTCTTCTTTACGGGCAATATTGAAGCCAACGACCTCATTGCCTTTTTCCAGACGGATACCTCTGACGCCCCCTGCATTCCTGCCCATCGGTCTTATCAATTTCTCAGAAAACCTCAAGGTCAACCCATTCTTTGTTGTTAAGAGAACCGAATCCTTACCGGTTGTCAAACTTGCGGCAATGAGTCTATCGCCCGGTTCAATCTTTATTGCAATTATCCCTTTCTTTCTTATATTCTCATACTCATCCAGCCGGGTCTTTTTTACCTTACCCAGTTTCGTTGCCATAAAGATAAAATAATCCTTTGAAAATTCTTTTATAGAAAGGCAGGCATTGACCTTTTCACCTTCACCCAGTTCAACGAGATTGGCAATTGAACGCCCCCGGGAAAGTGGTCCAGCCTCAGGAATTTCATACACCTTTGATGCATATACCTTACCGGCATCTGTAAAGAATAACAATGTATCGGTGGTCTTTGAGATCAATAATTGATTGGCAAAATCCTCTTCGCCGGTCTCCACAAGTTTTCTCCCTACTCCACCCCGGGTCTGATTCCGATAGGTAGTTATCGGGAGTCTCTTTATATAGCCACGCTGGGTCAATGTAACGACCATATCCTCCTCGGCAATCAGGTCTTCAATAGTAAGTTCTTCAGGCTCCATATCGGTGATTGTTGTCCTTCGTGAATCCCTGAATCGTTCCCTCAATTCATTCAACTCTTTCTTTATTACTCCATAAATCCCCTTTGGCGAAGCAAGGATGGTCTTCAATCTTGAGATCTCTTTTATCAAACCAAGGTATTCCTTTTCCAATGTCTCTCGCTCTAAGCTCGTTAACCTTGCCAGCCTCATATCTAATATTGCCTGTGCCTGGATTTCACTTAAAGAAAATTTCTTCTGTAACTTCTCCTTGGCAACCTTTACATCCTGTGATTTTTTTATTATATTTACAACTTCATCAATATTTTCTATTGCAATCTTCAATCCTTCAAGGATGTGCGCCTTCTTCTCGGCCTCGGCAAGTTCAAACTTTGTCCTCCGGGTGATTACCTCAAAGCGGAAGTCTAAAAAGTGTCTCAGTGCCTGCTTTAAGGTGAGGGTCCTCGGGACACCATCAACAAGGGCTAAAAGTTGAATGCCAAATGTCTCCTGAAGGCTTGTATATTTATAGAGATTATTCAATACAATTTCGGGATTGGCATCCCTTTTTAATTCCACGACCACCCGAATTCCATCTTTATCCGATTCATCGCGCAAATCCGAAATGTCTTCTATCTTCTTCTCTCTTATCAAACTGGCAATCTTTTCCAATAGTGATGCCTTATTCACCTGATATGGAATCTCCATTATTACAATCGCCTGTTTACCCCCTTTTAAGTCTTCAATCTTTATCTTACCCCGGACAATCACCCTGCCCTTGCCGGTTAAATATGCCTCCTCAATTCCCTTTCTGCCAGCAATTATTCCACCCGTAGGAAAATCCGGTCCGGGCACAAGTTTGAGTAATTTTTTATCATCTATCTCCGGGTCATCAATCAAGGCATTTAAGGCATCCACCAATTCAGAAAGATTATGCGGTGGGATATTTGTTGCCATACCCACCGCAATCCCCGATGCACCATTACATAATAGTGCTGGAAATGCAGCAGGCAGGACGGTTGGTTCTCTTAATCTGCCATCAAAATTAGGGATAAAGTCAACGGTATCCTTATCCAGGTCCTTTAATAATTCCTCGGCTATTGGCGTTAACCTTGCCTCAGTATAACGGTAGGCCGCGGGTGCATCTCCATCAATTGAACCAAAATTACCCTGCCCATCAACCAGAGGATAGCGCATTGAAAAATCCTGCGCCATCCGGACCAATGCGTCATAGATTGCCATATCTCCATGGGGATGGTATTTTCCGAGCACATCACCAATTACTGTCGCACTCTTTTTATGGGCACGGTTTGAGGCAAGTCCGGCCTCATTCATTGCATATAAAATCCGACGCTGGACTGGTTTCAAGCCATCGCGGACATCGGGCAATGCCCTGCCCACAATGACGCTCATTGCATAGTCAAGATAACTTGATTTTATCTCTTCTTCAATATAGATTGTGGCAATTTGCTCTTCTGTTGTATTATTTCTCTCTTCCATATATTATTATATCAAAATTCAGGCTAAAGTCAAGAATTGCCCCTCAATTATTCTTGACTCAAATGTCCTTTTAGATATAATGAGTTATGGTGCTATTCTTTTTACTCCTCCAATTGGAAAATGGCTATCTGACTGTAAGGGCAGATAGAGCCGGACTGCCAGTATATGTAGATGACGATTTTATCGGCAATACGCCAATAATCAAATATCCGCTCAAACCCGATGAATATAATGTGGGATTCTTCCCCCAGGATTCAGTTGAAAATGCTGCATATCAACTCAAAAGCGGTGATATCGGTGCATTATGGCGAATTGCAAAATTTGGGGAAGGAATTGTGAAAGTTAAGATTGAATCAAATAAAGAAACGATTGTTGATTTAAACCATAAGGCGGTGACTGCCGCACCGGGAAAGGCAAAGGCAAAGGTATTCAGCTGTTTAGGTGGAGTATTTATTCTGGGTATTCTCGCAACCTTAGGCTTTCAGGCAATCTTTTAGGAATAGGGAAGGGACTTCAGTCCCGTAGGATTAGAAAATTCAGAACATAAAAAATAAACTTAGTTCAAACGATTGATTAAGAAACAGGATCGGGCGTTTTATATAGGTCTGGTTGGCTGCTCTTAACCAGCCTCCAAACCCCAACCAATCAACTACCCTTCCCCAACCCTATCCCATTTCCAAACCTAAACCAACCCTCATAGCTTTTTTTCGGATTTATCCAGCCAATAGCCGGAGTAATGTTCTATCTTTAATCTAATTTCACAAATACATCAATCAAATTTCCCTCCTTATCAAAAATCCGGTGTTCGTTTTTATAGATCACCTCGCTCTTCCCATCATCATCAACCTTTAGAGCAAGGTTCCCCCGCTTGCAGGAGAAACAAAAAGGGAATAGATACTCCCAGTCTTTATTTGATTCCAAATCAACAAAATAGATATAGTCCCACATCTTATTGTTATATGGTTTTCTCGTGTGGAAGAGGCAATACCTACCATTTGCTGAGATCTCATAATTGACAATGCTCTTCCACCCTCTCATATCTACAAGTTTATCTGTATTCTTATTTTTGACTACCTCCATTATCGGAAATGAATTGAGGCGGTCTGTAGTAAATAAAATTATCTTATCCGGGTAAATCTGTGTCAAATCAAGGCAAATTTTTCGCTTCCCATTTTTTATTCGGGTCCAGATTTTTTTCTTATCTGCACTATAAACTGTCAATTTGGTGTAAATACTATCACTTGCCGGAAAGTCTTTTTCTTCATAAAAGAGAAATTTCTTATTGTCTGAAGAGACCTTTACCCGCTGGGTAAAATAACCACCATTTTCAATCTCTCCGCTCTTGAGTATCCACTGGTCAATAAGACTATCGTTTTTGTAAAATTTCAGTGTATCGCCGTATTGAAAGACAAGAGATTCAGTAAATCCCAATCTGCCAAGATGCGTGACGAACCAAATCCCAAATCCCAAATAAATTCCAATTCTAAATTTTTTCCATGCAAGACTTTTTATTGTCCTTCCATTCATAATTTTTGTGTCATGCTGAATTCATTTCAGCATCTCTATTCTTTAAAACCAATGCCTTTATTGTCTTTGACTTTTTAAGTCGCTGTCTATACGGGTCAACTGCAAGCCGCAATGTCTCAAGGGCATGGAGACCGAGGACTTCTGAATCTCCCTTTCTGGCAAAGACCACACCAGTGGGACCCTTTCTACCGTAGCATTCAATTTCCACAAAACCAATCTCTCTTTTTACTATTCTCTTTTCGATTGTCTCAAATTCTTCGGTATCAATAGCCTTTACCCCGAGTTTTTTAAGAATCTTACCATCTATCCAGCTAAATGTTGCACCGGTATCAACAAGGATTTTTTTCTTAAATTCCTTGCCATTCGCCCTTAAGATTATATCGGCAAATGTTTCACCCATATGCTCTACGCCCGCTACATGCTATCTCCCTACGGTGCCGTCAGCGTAAACTTCGCATCTAAATAGGCACCATCCGTATCCGTTGCCCGCACCAAAACCTCAAAGGAATTCGCTTCTCCGACATTCCCGTATATCACACCGGTCGCCTTGTCAATCAGTACCCCCTTTGGTGCCTCAACTATTTCAAAAGTCAATCTATCGCCATCCGGGTCAATGATTGGAACTTGATAATACAAACTCTCCGGCTTCGCCTTTACTGAATCAATCCTGTGGCTTAAGACCGGTGCTGAATTGGCAATATGGAGTTCAAATGGGAATTCCTCAGATTTGAATTCACCATCAAAGGCAAATGCTGCGCCCGTTATTACATCGTTTTTCTTTAAATTATATTTTCTCAAATCAAGGGTATTTGAAGTATCAGATATTACCTCATCCTTTACCAGCCAGTGCACAATTAATTTTGTTGAATCTCCATCCGGGTCATCAACCATTGCCGAGACAACAACACTTGGTGTGGTCACAAAAAGCGATTCAGGAGAGATACTCAAAGAGACAATTTTAGGTGGCAATCCACCAATTGTTATCTTACCGGTTTTTACTGTTTCTCCCCATTCTTTTCCATCATAAGGCGTAACCTCGGCAGAGATTGTATCACCCTTTTTTGCCCCTTCATATTTTAAGGACATCCCTTCGCCAATCTCTTTTCCATTAACATACCACAAAACTTTATAGGTCAGTGGGTCGCCATCTTTATCTGATGCCTGAATCCGTACAGTTATTTCTGACTGAATTGTCGGGTTCAATGGTAATAGCGAAACTTCATTGATTACTGGTGGGTTATTCCCCACCACTCCTTCTTCTTTTTTTCCACCACAGGTAATTAAAAAAAATACTAATATGACCAAAAAGACAATATCACTTTTCAATTGAACCTCCATAATTCATTTAATATTCTATTCAGAATTTTTGTGATGTCAACAGCAGGGGGGCCGGGTCATAAATAACAAAGACCCGGCCCAATTGTATCATCTTTCTGCACTCTCCCCAGATTCAACAGTCTTTATCTTCTCCGGAATTATCTTTATCTTCTTGACATAAAAATCTGGAGAATCCTCCTTAGGAACAAAGGTAATCTGGGCACGAAAAGGAGGTTTAATCAGGGCTATATCCTTTACCTCAAAGATTTGGGATATGTCTTTTATCTCAGGCAGGAATTCAAACCACACACCACCGATATTTACCCTTGTATCCTCAATTGCAAAGACGGTCCCTTTATCAATCAGTTCATTTGTCCTCAATGGTCCCTGGGCAATTAAAGTGAGCATAAATATCGTCTGTAAAATCGCCATGTTTACCTCCTTATCTGAGCTTCCAGAGAATAACACCGGACCTGGGCATACCCGGGATTCCGGTCTCTGGAGAAACAATACCACCACCAACCTGAATAAAGACCTTTGTCTGGTCAGCGCTCACATAGAGCGCGGGTTCTGAAGGAATTCCAGAACCTAATGAAAGCAATATCCGATTATAACCTGCAGTATCGCCAATAAATGCTTGGGTATACGCAGTACCGGTTCTATAGTATAACGCATACAGGAAACCTTCACCACCATAAGTGCAGATATCTCCGGTTGGGCAGTAGGTAGTAAACAAGACTGCCCCGCCCATTACCAGTGAGGTTGTAAGATTCCTCTCTCCTGGTTTGGCAAACTGCCGATACCAGCCTAATTTATTATTTACCAGTATTATCAGTGAATCAAAGGCAACAATATTACCACCACCCAAATCAACCCAGCCCATTGTGTCGACTTTTACATTCGTTACATTATATAGTTGTAGCGGGTCTGTGGTATGAACCGTATCATCACGAAAACCGACATATAACTGGCTATTCAAATCCAGTTCATCATTATCCGAGAATAATCGGCCGGTTCCAAAATATACCCAGAGATGGTTGTACTCATCAGTCGCAACGCTCCCCTCAGCGGTAATCGGATGGTAAAGTCCCATATCCATCACCATCTGCATTGTCCAGTTTGCGGGATCGGTATCATCGTTTGTAAGAATCCGATAGACCTTACCGCACCAGCCCCTCGGGTTGGTTGACTTATACCAGGCGTCACCAAAGTAGATTCTATCAACTGTATAGTCAATCCCCCAGTCACAGGCAAAGATATTGGTGACAAAACTCTGCGGGTCAGGCAGGACGAATTCATGCAACTTTGTACCGGTCTTCAAATCCAGGACATATATCCTACCAGTCTGGGAACAGTCACCACCACAGGTCATTGGACCCGAGCCAAAGACCAAGAACCAGGCGTCTTTTACCTTGACCACAGTTGGATAACAGGCCGTATAGGCAAGATTGGGGTCGGTGAATTCCCAGAGGTGTTTTGGATTCAATGGTTCGGTTACATCAATTGCAAAATATGCAGAACGACAGGTATCAATCTCATTGCGTATCTTTGTTCCACCCATCCTCATTCCACCAATTAAGAGTGTGCCCCAGCCACCGATATGAACACCATCCAAGGACTCCGCAGTGAAGATTTTGGCATCGGTGATATAAGGCTTCAGGTCAACATAATAGACATGACATTCTCCATAGGTGCGGTCTTTGAGCCATTGGAGATGGGGCAAGAGATTGCGTGGAATGTATGCCCATAATTCTTCGCCCAGGTCATAACCAAAGGGGTCAAGGTATAATGGCTCCATCGGGGTCTCCTGGGTTACTGGCCTTCCTGCATTAAATGCATGTAGCATACCATCATTTGCACCGACATATACCACCTGACGCCGATTGTAATATTGGTTATAGTATTTGGCATAGGAAGCATCACCATAGATGAAGTCATACCGCTCAATCGGTTTTCCAATCATTACCGGACCGGAATTTATGATGTCACCGAGTTTCCAGACCTTGCCTGCCGTTGTCCTTGAGCGCAAGAGTGTAGTATCAATGTCTTCACCCCTCACATAGCGGATTATAGTATCAGCAAGACTTGAAGAAATACCAAGCCCAAGATAGGGTCGTAACAATGTACTATTTGCTATAGTAAAGTCGGTGTGGACGCCATTGAACAGAGAGGTCCAGATGTTTCTCGTTGTTGGTGGATTGTAGTTGTTCCAGAGATACTTGCCGGCATCCCAGACCGGCATCAGGTCTTCTATCGGCACCTCCCCAACATAATCAGAGGAATCAACCTTGCCATTACCATCGTCATCATGATAGCGCTTGATCATTACATTATTCTGTAATGGGTCCCAGACCATTGTGATTACATAGTCGTTTTGCAAATGGAGGATATGACTTGCCGGATTATCATTATCTTCACGCAGATTTCCAAACTCATCAAGCCAGAGGCTCTGACAGGTACCGGTCCAGGACAATACCTCACCGGTCGGGAATATCCGCCGGGGATAGAATTGTGACTGGACTGTAGAACCACCAAACTTTGTTCCGGTGCTGACCACCGCAACACCACTGGCTGAGGTGACATGGGACATAATATCAAGGATTATCTGCATTATCGCCTGCTCAATCTCATAACCACTCTCGGCTTCGTAATAGTTATCCGGAATGCCATTGCCATCACGGTCATATTCGGAGACCTGGGGGATATTATCATTATTCCTATCAATGAATCCACCATCCTTGGCAATCTCTCTAAATAGACCAGAGCCCAAGCCGAATGTCATCAGACCATAGAAGGTGATGGTCTGTTTATCCCTCAACCCATAACCCGGCTCATTGTCCGGCCTTAAATCCTGAATATGGCCAAAGTAGGCATAGTCATCCGCAGGATGGTCAGTGTCTCCCCAGCCTGAGCAGTCATCATAGTTCTCCCAGACACCATCATAATTATATAGCGGCCTACTCGGAAAGATCTTTGGTGGCAGGTGGGTATCATCGGTCAATGCCCTATCCGAATTTGACTCACCATCACCGATTACAATCACAAAATTCTTCCGGCACCAGGCAGTATCTAAGGATGCGCCCTGACCGGAATAGAATGGATCCCACTTTGTCCCTGGTCCATGCCAGGTGTAGTTAGGAGACCAATAACCCGTACCACCATGTGGTGGACAATAACGGATATAGTGAATTGCCTGCATCACCGCATTTCCGGTATTTGTTCCTCCTTCGGGTTCCGCATCAAAACAGGTATAATAGGGCTCCATATCCGGGTCCTCGTCACTCATATAGAATTCCCTCTCAATGTGAGTCCCAAACTCCGTGCTGAAGAACATCAGTCCAAACCTTGGGGCATCACTGTCCCAGTCACGGTCAAAATCCTTATCCGCAATCAAACGTATCACACCCCGGGTTACGGTATCGGGAACCATATCAATATCACAACGAAATGTCCCTCTAGGAATTGTATCAGGCCCACTCCAGGTTCCAATCTTGGTAATTGTAACATTATGTAGCGAAGGTTTATCTATGCGATAGCGATAATTCACTCCACCCTTGTTATAGGATAGGGTACAGGGCCAGCCAAATTGATAATTCAATGTGCCACCCCAGAGGTCCTCTGCCTCGGCCTCAAGGGTATGTTTGTTTATTGAGGTAGTGGGCTGTCCTTTACCCCCGGTCAATGCCCGCCTTGCCACATCAATCCGGCTCATTACCATCCAGTTCATTATATTTCCGGGAAAGAAATACTTGGCGCCGGGTGGCATTGCCCCACCCCGATATTTGTGGAATTTATTACTGGAATAGTAATAGAGACTCTCGGAGTCAAAGTAGCCATAATAGGTCCGGGTTGAATCATACCAACCTGGATTACCCTGGTGTCCGGGCAGAATCCTTGATGCCCGAAACTGCATACTGCCGGTCATATCAAGACAGATGAGAATATTCGGTTTCACAACCGCCATTGCAAATGATGGCGCACAGCAGGGAGGATTCTCACAGATCCCTAAGGAATTAAAGAGCAATATACCCAGGACAATTCCGATGCCCTGGATTTTGATTCTTTTAATTATCTTCATAATTCTCCTCCTTGTTTTATTAGTAAAATCACTGTTCCACAGTAAACCGTTTTATCGCCTCTATACTGACCTTTTCCTGGGTTAAAGGATGGACAGCAGTAGCGGTGATATAATATGTTCGGTACCCACCGGATGCCGGTGTTGAGCCAGGTCCAGCAATTGCCCGGGCAAACTTAATTGCAGTACCGGACATTGTAATCACCCGGCGTTGTGTCCTTTGAACTGTGAGACTGCAGGTATAACTGCCGAGCTGAATATTATTAACGAGAGACTGCGGTAGTTCGGTGTTTGCGTTCAGGCGTGCGGCCTCGGCCTTAGCAATCTCAAGTGCAGCAATTGCTGCCTCATAGGTCGTCTCAAATTTTGCCTGACCACCTGTGACACCAAGCCCCCTGACAATCAAATAGATCACCAATGAACCAACGATCAAAACTACAATCATCGTTCCCAGTGCCACAAGCAGGGCAATTCCTCTTTTAAAATTCATAACTCCTCCTTAAATTTTACTCGGGCGGCTGGATATTGGGTGGATAGACAATTCCCCTTAAGATCGCCCGCCTCTTCCTTCTCTGAATATCATTAAGTGTATAGGTATATGGTGGATTCTCTTCAATCGTTATCGTATTTGAAGGATAGGTATATCCTGGCATACCTTCAGAGGTAACAACCATCGTAAATCTGATGGCATTCTTTTTCATATACCTTGGATTCTCATTTTCCTGGGTGAGGTTGGTCCATTCATTCCCGGATATTAAACCATCGCCATCCTCATCTACCCCCCTGCGGAACTGGATTGCCTCAACATTTGTAAGAAGTAGTTCGCCACCCCGGTATAGTGAATCACCGGTTGCCGAAACCCTATACGCTATTCCACCAAAATAGATATTCTTATTCCGTTTGAAGACCATCAATCCGTGAGTGGGCATTGGTCCATTAATCAATATCTTTGATGCCGGGATTGTATCCTGTCCTCCAGCGGTCGTATCTAAATACTTTGTGGTCTCCGCCTTGGGATTGTTAACAATGACTAAATCTTCCAACCACATAAGAGGATTCCTTGATTCATCCACAACGGTAATCGTCTCACCCTGGGCAAAATTGGCGGATGTATCATCCCATCTTCTTACAAGGATATAAGGGTCCTCAGTTGTTAAGATATAACTCCATTTACTCGCATTACTCTCAAAACCAAGACCGGTTGCCCTTAAACCAATTACCCCACCGTTAACAATGTATGCCACCGAGTCAAAGGGAAAACCTAACCCGGTATGGAGCAGGTCCAATTTTAAGAGCGTGAATGCAACTTGGGCATCGGTCTGTAAAACTGTGGTCTTTGAGACCTGGGTCGCCTTTGTCTGCTGGATGCTCAAAATAGAATAGACTGCTCCCAAGACAAGCATCAAAATGACCAGCGAGACCATCAATTCCACCAGGGTCATACCTTTTATACAGCGAGTAAATAGATTACGGTTTTTGTAACATATCTTCACCATTTTTTCCTCCCATAATTTCAATAAACCTTTATAATATCAGGTGAATGAAGTCCTCTTCGGTTTTGTGCCCAGAATATATGAATGCGCACGGTCTTGAATCGCGGATCCGGTGAACCATCCAGAACATTCCAGATCACCCTATAAACGCCCCCTGTCGTATTCTCTATTGCGATATGGTCATAACTCACTGTATCATCTAAGCCTGTTGACTGAACCCATTGTAGTAAAGAATCAGTAGCCGGTAAATTCTGAATGATCTCGAAATAACGGTTGAGGACATCCCTGGCGTACATCTGTTGATTTATCACTACGCTTGTGCGCATACCCAGAACCGTCATCTGGGAAACCGCAAGAATACCAATGGCAAGTATCATAATTGCCACAAGAATCTCTAACAAAGTGAAACCCATCCTGGGAATTTTGGGGAATTGGATTTTTCTCATAAATACCTCCATTTTAAAACCAGGTATTATTCCCATATTGATAAACCCGCACCTTCCCTAAAGTATTTATCCCAACCGCATAGTTATCCTTGCCATCTGTGATATATATGACCCCCTTTGTTGCACCGCCATGATTATTAAGAATTAAGACCCCACCTATAAAATCTATGCCACTCGGCGGAATCGGACCATTTCCCTCGGGTGGACTACCAGTTGCATTGGTATGTCCAAACCGAATATTGCCTCCTGTCGCGCTTGCTATTTTAAAAGAATCTATATGAGTCACGCCGTGAATATCGGTATACTGAACAGTATAGGTTCTAGCGTCCGGAAATCCTACTTGATAAATCAAGCCCTTTGACAAAGCCCTTTCCCTTATCTGCCTTAAATCCTGGGCTATCTCCTGGGCTGCGGCACGAATCCGTGCCTGACGCTGCATACCTGCGAAGTTGGGGATTGCAATGAGCATAATAATTCCAATGATACCAATCACCACCATCAATTCAATTAAGGTAAATCCCCTCTTAGTAATCCGCAACCGGTAGCCGGCAGTCAGTAAATTCTTCTTACTTTTTCCTTCCACTTCCATAGAGACCTCCTTAATAAAGTAGCCATCTGGAAAGGTCGGAGACCCGGTATTTTAAAACCAGCATCCCAACCCCAAAATCCTTTTCCAATTTTATATTTATGCAATTTTTATGCCTGATTTTGTGAAAAATGGAATGGAATATCAAGTGTTTTTATGGTGTAATTAGTTATATTTAGGTAAAAATTTACCCAATTTGAGCAAAATATTATCTATCTCAAAAGTCAACATTTTCCGCCTGCCTGAAAATGTTGACTTTTGCCTACTCAATTGAACTTAAAGGATACAAGACAAAAAGACCGTATTTATTTTGGAGAAGATGGCAATAGAATCTTGTGAAATAATTCTACTTTTTCACCCTCCTAAAGACACTGAAGGCGGTGTATGAGACTACTGCAAGGGCAAAAAACCAAAACCATACTGGAACATTATGACCAAAGATTGCCACATAGACAAAAGGCGCGATTGTGGTCAAAGCCAGGACAACGCCGAATGTCCTCACCTGAACCATGTCTTTTTTCTTTAATCCGGTAACTATTTTATAAATTGCCCACCAGAAAAACGGGGCACCGGCAAAGTAGATAATAGCAAAGATTACTGGATTTACACCATAGTTTTTTTGAATTCCCGCCAGCCACTCATTGAGATAATTAATAATTGTATTCATTCAATATATTCCCTCTTATCCATATATGGTTGCAAGACCTCAGGAACTTTTATTCTGCCGTCGCTTGTCTGAAAGTTCTCAACAATGCCGATAAATGTCCTTGGTGTAGCAAGGCCAGAGCCATTGATTGTATAGACATAATCAACCCCACCGGTTGATTTACGATACCGAATCATTGCCCGTCTTGCCTGATACTGCTCGTAGCAACTTACTGAAGACACCTCAAGCCACTCACCCATACCCGGCGCATAAACCTCAATATCATAGGTCTTTGCCGAGGCATAGGTCATATCTCCGGTGCATAAAAGCATAATTCTGTAAGGTAAACCAAGGAGTTTCACCGCCTCCTCTGCATCACATAATAGTTTTTCAAATTCCTCATAGCCGGTCTCTGGTGTAGTATATTTTACCAGTTCAACTTTGTTAAATTGATGGACCCTTGTAATACCGCGGACCTCCTTACCATAAGAGCCGGCCTCGCGCCGGAAACAGGGAGTATAGGCAACATAGCAAATGGGTAGTTCTTTTTCTGGGATTATCTCTTCCCGATGGATATTGGTCAAAGGAACCTCAGCAGTAGGAATGAGATAGAGATTATCATCACGACATTTATACATCTCTGATTCCAATCTCGGAAGTTGTCCGGTACCCACAAAAGACTGGGGATTGTTTAAAACCGGCGGAAAGACCTCTTTATATCCATGTTTCATTGTATGGAGGTCAAGAAAAAAATTTATGAGTGCCCGCTCCAGGGCGGCGCCAAGTCCCTTATAAAGAATAAACCTGGAGGATGAAATCTTTGGTGCCCTTTTTATATCAAGGATATCCAGTGCCTGGCATATCTCCCAGTGGGGCATTGGTTTAAAGTCATATTCCGGGGGCTCTTTTAGACCGCGAATGAATAGGTTATTCTCGCTCCCCCTGCCGACCGGTACCGAAGGATGGGGTATATTGGGGAGTAATAAAATAAGCCTTTCAAACTCGCCAACAACCGATTTTAAATCCTCTTCCCTATTCTTAATCTCCTCGGCAACAAGCCTTGCCTTCTCCATCAATTCCCTGACATCCTTATTCTCCCTTTTCCGCCTCCCCACCTCTTCAGAAATCTCGTTTCTTTTCTTCCTGAGGTTATCAATCTCGGTAATTAACCGCCGCCTCTTTTCATCAATCTGGAGCAAATGTTCAAGATCAAAATCCTCACCCCTTGATTTCAGTGCCTGACGAATCAACTCCGGATTATCCCTTAAAATCTTTATATCTATCATCCGCTTATTACCCTATGTCCTGGTGTACTTATATCCGTATCCCCTTTCCTAAGTCCCCATCTCCCAGGATGCAAGATAACGCACCTGCTCTGGTGTCAGTTTATCAATCTTTATTCCCATAGATCTTAATTTCAACATTGCGATCTCGCGGTCAATTTCCAGGGGCAGTGAATAGACCTGATTTTTAAGTCCGAGATTATTCAAGAGATATTCTATTGCCAGTGCCTGATTCGCAAATGACATATCCATAACCATTGCGGGATGTCCCTCGGCAGCAGCGAGATTTACGAGTCTACCCTCAGCCAGGAGATATATCCGGCGATTATTTATCAGGGTATATTCTTCACAGAAATTTCTGATTACCCTTCTTTTTTTAGTAATCTTTTTCAATCCATTCTTATCAATCTCCACATCAAAATGCCCGGAATTGCCAATTATTGCCCCATCCTTCATTTTCAACATATGTTCTTTTCTTATTACATTGATATCACCAGTAACAGTAATAAAGACATCGCCAATCTTTGCCGCCTCAATCATCGGCATTACCGCATAGCCATCCATCCTTGCCTCCAGTGCCTTTATGGGGTCAACCTCGGTCACAATGACATTTGCTCCAAAACCCTTTGCCCGCATCGCCAGCCCCCGGCCGCACCAACCATATCCGGCAACGACAAAATTGCAACCACTCAATAAGATATTGGTTGCCCGCAATATCCCATCAATCGTGGACTGCCCGGTGCCATAACGGTTATCAAAGAGATGTTTGGTAAGGGAATCATTAACTGCAATTATGGGGAATTTTAATACCCCATCCTTTGCCATCTGCTTTAGCCTAATAACACCGGTTGTCGTCTCTTCGGTCCCGCCTAATATTCCTTGTATGTTTTTTTTGTGGACCGTTGATATCAAATCTGCCCCATCATCAATCAGAATTTCCGGTTTGTTTTTAATCACCTGATTCATATTGTAGTAATAATCTCTTCTTGACTCTCCCTTGATGGCAAAGACAAAAATCCCATCTTCAACCAGTGCTGCAGCCACATCATCCTGGGTTGAGAGGGGATTTGAGGCAGTAAGGAATACCCGGGCACCACCAGCCTTGAGGGTTCTTACCAAATTCGCCGTTTCGGTAGTAACATGGAGACAGCAGCCAATGCGTCTATTCTTCAATGGCTTTTCCCTTGTGAATCGTTCGCGAATGAGACGCAATACAGGCATCTTTGCCTCTGCCCATTCAATTCTTTTATGCCCCTCTTTTGATAAATTCCTGTCCTTGATATTAAAATCCATCTCTTTATCCCCTTTTAATTATCAGTCAAACTATATTCCTGCCTCCCGCTTAATTGCCTCGGCCATATCGCAGATTTCCCAGGTAAAACCTTCTTCTTCTCGGCCAAAATGTCCATAGCAGGCAGTCTTTTTGAATATTGGTCGCCGCAGATTCAATTTGTCAATTATCCCCTGGGGAGTAAAGTCAAATAGTTTTTTCAGGATCCTGACGATTCTCTCTTCATCAATCCGGGCGGTATTGAATGTATTAACACTGATTGCTACCGGCTCCGGAATACCGATTGCATAGGCAAGGGAAACCTCAACCTTGTCACATATTCCAGACGCAACGAGATTCTTCGCCACATATCTTGCCATATAGGATGCGGAACGGTCAACCTTGGTGGGGTCCTTTCCTGAAAAACAACCACCTCCATGGTGACCCACGCCGCCATAGGTATCAACCATAATCTTCCTGCCGGTAACACCAGTATCGCCCTGCGGACCACCAATCACAAATCTCCCGGTTGGATTTATAAAAATTTTAGTTCGATCATCAATGAGTTCCGGCGGGATTATCTCCTGCACTACATACTTCTTTAAATCGGCATGAAGCTTTTCGTTTTTAACATCCGGATGATGCTGGGCAGAAAGAATCACCGTATCAACCCTAACCGGCTTATCATCTTCATACTCAACCGTAACCTGCGATTTGCCATCAGGCCTCAGATAAGTCAGGATGTTCGCCTTACGCACCTCAGCCAATCGGCGCACAAGTTTGTGAGCAAGGATTATGGGCATGGGCATGAGTTCCTTTGTCTCGCGTGTTGCAAATCCAAACATCATACCCTGGTCACCAGCCCCACCAATATTCACTCCCATTGCGATATCTGAGGACTGCTCCTGAATTGAGGTGATGATTGCACAGGTCTGGGCATCTATTCCCATATCAGTGTCTGTATAACCGATCTCATATAGCAGGTCCCGCACCAAATCAGGAATCTCCACATAGCAATTTGTAGTAATTTCACCCGCCACAAAAATCATTCCCCGGGTAGTTAGAACTTCACAGGCAACCCGACCAAATGGGTCCTTTTCCAGAATCGCATCCAGAATTGCATCCGATGCCTGGTCGCAGATCTTATCTGGATGGCCCTCGGTAACTGACTCCGAAGTGATAAAATAGCGTCCCATTTGCCTCCTTTTAATTGAAGACAATTATAAGGAAATTTAACCAAAAATCAAGGGTCAGGTAGACATAATCCCCATTACCTTCTTATAGCAAAAATTTAATGAAACCGCAGCATATAACACAAGATATATTTCCACCGGCATTCTGTATCTCAGGGGACCAACATGGGCAACGATATACAAAAGGGAAATAAATCCGACTACCAAGATGGGCAATAAGTTGTCTTTAGAGAAACTTAAGGCAAGTGCAATCCCAAACAGGCCGAAAAACAGGATTGGAACATAAGAGATTACAAGGAGTGTTTTATACTTCTCACGGTCCGTAGGTAGATATTCATTGGAGGGGATGAACCACCAGTAATAGTAGAATTTTTTTATAAGTAATTTGAAGAATTGAACGGGGTTGGATCTAATAAACTCAATTGCCTTGCCGAGGTAGAAATCGGCACGTTCAATCTCGCTTAAGTTCTTTAAACTGTCCTGAATGTCTGCGGGCAGGCTGTGGGTCATCAGTGTGTAATCATCTGCTGACTTAACCTGATAGAAATCGGTTCCGGTGGCGTTGGGATTATTGCCGATCCAGAAATTTACCGCAAACTGGGTTGTTACTGGAACAACTCTTTTGTGAACGATATAATTCCTTATCGTCCAGGGGGCAATCGTGAGGATGGAGATGGTTATTATTAAAATAAATTTTAAAAAGCTGAGTTTCTTTAAAAGAAACCAGACGAATATTACTGGATATAAAACGAAGGCGATGGGATCGGTCAATATGGTAATTCCAAGGCATAGACCAGTTCTAATCCAGGACAATTTTTTTTTATCTGATTCTTTGAGAATTAAAAATAAAGTAAAAGAGAGAAAGAATAGAAACATAATGGTCGGTGATAACTTTGTGCAATGGTAAATAAATGGTGGATAGAATCCTAAGAGCCAGCTGGCGATCTCTGCCACATCTCGATTACAGAGAACCTCGGCGGTCTTCTTAACGAAAAGAATAGTGAAGGTTGCAAGGATTGCCTGGATAACCTGAATGATAAAGAATAGAACAGGGTGGTATCCGAGTTTATAGAAAAGGAATAAAAAAAACGGATAAACCGGGGCATGTGAAGATGTAAGATAAAGTCTTCCCCCGGTATCCAGCGAACGGCTGAAACCGTTACCCAAAACTAAATTGCGGGCAATCTCGCCGTATTCATAGTCCCTGGGTTCAAAGAAATTGGCAACAAGAATAATACAGAAGACTCTAATTGCAAAAAAAATAATTAATTTCTTCAAACTATCTCAGTTGATCATTTATATACTTCATCAACCGAGATTTATAGCGGGCAGCAGTATTCTTTTTGATTATCCCATCCTGAACCGACTTATCAATTATTGCCTGAACCCCTGGATATAGCTTCAAGGCCTCCTCTTTTGACCTTGCCCTTCGTATGCTCTTGAGCGCCGCCTTTAAATCCTTCTTTTTTGCAAGATTGGCGAGATAACGACGCCGGGATTTGCGAATATTTTTAAGAACGCTCCTTGACCTTTTCTTTATTGGCATAGGTAATTATACGCAAAAGAGAAAAAAAGTCAACTGAAAAGTTAAAACTTTTGTTCGCTAATTTTTGCTTGTGCAGACCTTATCAATTTTGCTAATTCTACTGCAAGAAAGACGATAGAAGATAGACCAATGCATATGAGTAGTTCTAAAAAAGTAAGGGGTTGGGTTTTGAAGATTGGATTTAAAAATGGTAGATATATTACTCCCATCTGTAACAAAAAGAGAATGATAGTTGAGAATACCAAAAATTTATTGGAAAATATACCAAGGGTGAATAATGATTTATCATCAGAACGGCAGGCGAATGCATTACCCAGCTGGCTCAGACATAAGACCGTGAAGACCATTGTCTGCCAGTGGGTATCTATCTTTATGGCGATTCCCTGGGTCAAAAGCGTCACCCCTGCCATAAGTAACCCAACGAGTATTATATAAAGTCCCATTCCCCGGACAAAGAGGCTCTCCTTTGGCGGTCGTGGCCGTCTCTTCATCAAATCTTTATCAGCAATTTCTGTGGCAAGTGCCAGTGATGGAAGGCTGTCGGTAATAAGATTTATCCAGAGGAGATGAATCGGCAATAAAGGAAGGGGCAGGCCAAAGAATGGAGCAAGGAATATCGTCAATATCTCTGCAGAATTGCAGGACATTATATATTTTATAAACTTCCTGATATTATCAAATATCCGTCTTCCTTCCCTCACTGCCTTCACAATCGTTGCAAAATTATCATCTAAAAGAATCATATGGGAAGCCTCTTTTGAGACCTCGGTCCCCATTATACCCATTGCCACGCCAATATCTGCACGCTTTAGTGCCGGTGCATCATTTACACCATCCCCGGTCATTGCTACATACTGCCCTTTATCCTGCAATGCCTTAACAATCTTTAATTTCTGTTCCGGGGCAACACGGGCATAAACCCGGATATGCTCCACCTTCTTTTCAAACTCTTCAAGGGATAATGCATCAAGTTCTTTGCCGGTAATGACAGCCTGGGCATCATCGCTAATCATTCCGAGTTGATAGGCAATTGAGCGGGCAGTGATTGGATGGTCACCGGTAATCATCACCGGAATTATGCCGGCGGTCTTGCACTGATGGATAGCATCCTTCACTTCTAACCTGGGTGGGTCAATCATACCCACAAGCCCCAAAATGATTAGTTTA
>JBDRWI010000047.1:0-18111 GCA_039802265.1 Caldifarciminota bacterium
GGTTTATTTTAATCTTCCTCCCCCTTTGATGGGGGAGGATAAAGGTGGGGGTGAAAAATAAGGCTGGCGTCCAAGGATAAAATAATAATAAAGCGATTAAAGCGGGGGATAAAACGATGGAGGTAATTAAAAGAATGAGCGCTTCGCAAATGACGGAAAATGCGGTGTTTCGGAATTTCCGAACACCCACACAATTTTTATAAGGAGGTGAATGGTGAAGAAAATTTTATTTTTATTTTTTGTAGCAATAATCTTTTTTTCACTGGTTTTTGCGTTGAGTTATATTGAGTCATCGCAGGGGCTTGAAAATCCGGCAATGGAAAGTGGTAGAACCGAACTGGAGATGGTAGACATAAATAACGATGGCAACATTGACATATTATCTATTGGCGACCACGGTTCACCTTATGTAAATACCCAGGAACACGGGGTAATGGTCTGGTTTGGCAATGGACAGGGTGTCTGGAGTGTATATCAGAATGGAAATTTTGGCTATGGGGGAATTGCCGTCGGGGATGTCAATAATGATGGCTTATTGGACATCGGCTATGGAATGCATCATAACTATTCCGGCGCTGATTTTGGTGATTCCATTATTGAGGTGGCATTGGGTGATGGAACTGGTCAAAACTGGACACCCTGGGATGATGGTATTTCAATCGGCGACCCTGACTCCTGGGGAATGTTCTGCACCGATTTTGCCGATATTGATAACGATGGAGATCTGGATTTTGGCGGTAATTCATTTGGTGCGGATGATGGTATTCACATCTTTGTAAATCATAATGACGGTACCTGGCATCAATGCTTTGGCTTCATTGGGGGAAATTCAACTATGGACTTTATCTTCGGTGATATAAATAATGACGGCTATACTGATTTTTGTGCTGCCCATCAATATGGTAGCATATATCTTGGTAATGGGGCAGGTGGTTTTGTAAATGCTGATGGCAATCTGCCACCGGGTGGTATTCTGGGTAGAATTGGTCCATCCCTGGGTGATGTTGATAACGACGGTGATTTGGATTTTTCCTTCTGCAATTCAAGCGGTGGTGTAGAGGTATGGATATGGCAGGGCAACAACACCTGGGCATCTTTTTCTGCCAACCTACCCACCAGCGGACCCTATGAACTTACCCAGCTCTATGATATGAATATTGATGGATTTGTGGATGTTTGTGCCTTTGGTGATAGCACAATTACGATCTGGTGTGGTGATGGTGCAGGTAACTGGGTAATGGACACTACATTTTATACACCAGGGCCAGGATATGCACGTGCATTCAGAGTTGGGGCGGATGCGGACCATAACGGTTATCCTGATATAGTTGTTGTGGAAGAGGAAGGAGACCCCTGGAGTCCAATAAACCATCCCCGTTTTTACAAAGAATCTTCAACACCTGATAGTCTCTTTATCTTCCCCGTATTCCCCAGGGGAGGTCAGAAGTTCTACCGTGGTTCAGTGCAGTTTATAAGATGGACCTGCGCGGTCCCGGCTGGAAATGCAACGATAAAACTTGAATTATCAACCACCGGCTCAAATGGTCCATGGATAATGATCGCTGATAATCTAAAAAATAATTGTATTTATCAATGGCACATCCCAGCCGATATCCAAGGTTCCGATAATTGCTATATCCGATTTACCGCTGCAACTACAACCGATACTACAGTCGCAACTAATCCTCAACCATTTACAATACTCCCCGTTGTTGGAATTAAAGAGACAATCAAAGAAGAAATCAAAATGTCCGAGTTAATGATTTTGCCCAATCCAGCAAGAAGCAAGGTATCAATAAAGATTCTTACAGAAGAAGGAAGAACACAAATAAAAATTTATGATAATAACGGGATATTGATAAGAAATCTCTTTACAATCAACGGCACCGGGGGATTTAATCTATACTGGGATATGAAAGACCAGCGGGGTTTATCTGTGCCGGCCGGTGTATATTTTGTCAGACTGGAAAACGGCATTAAGGCACTTGAAAGAAAAGTGGTGATAATGAGATAAAACAAGATATTCAGGAATTATCCACTGAATATCTTGACATAGGAGTGATATTAAGGTATAATTGAGTGCTTGTTCGCAAGATCTACTCTAAGAAATAGAGTTTGGTCTTTGACAAATTACTAAATTTTTTCCTTTATAGCCTGCCATTTTCCAAAAGTCCTCTTTATCACTTGAGAAAGAAAAAGGATGCCGTCCCTGAATTTGGTTCAAAAAGTGCGGGAAGCAGGGGCAGTCGGGCTTTGGGTTGACTCAAAACGGCAAAAAAGCAGGGTACTCAACACAAAAATTTTCGAAAGTGGGTGTTTTAAATTTGTTGAAATCCAAGCAGTTTTTTTCTGGTTGTGGCGGATGACAGGAGAAAACAGTCATTGGGATAAAAGATGGGCGCTGCCGGACACAAACAGGGGCAATAAGTATAGTAAAATCGGACGAAAATAGGTATGCGGTCTGAATCATTTCCTTGATTAATAAAGGATTGTGACGTCCTTTACCATTGTCTTGCCAATGAAGAAACTGGGTTCCGTTGGCGTCGTAAAAGGTAAGTTTTTCCCAAAATGTAGGGCAAGGCTTTAGCCTTGCAATTAAATTAAAGCTAACCTAAAGGTTTGCCCTACATTTGTCTAAAAAAATTCCAAATTTTTGAATTATTTATAAAAATTTTTGGGAAAACTAAACTGGTTACTACCTAACAGGAGGTTCCTCTCCCTTTTAAGGAAGGTAATCGGTAATTTTTCCCGAGAAATTCCCCCTTTATTCCCTTCATCAAGGGCGGAGAAGTAAATGCTGATTTTTTGGAGCGAAGTTTGTTTCGCATCAATAAGAATAAAAAAGAGCACGAGCTGAACCACTTCTATCCCGATAAGATGCAGACCGAGGTCTGCTACTCCGAAAATTATAAAAATTTTCTGAAACTAAACTATTACGCAGGGATGAGGGTTGAAGTTTCAGGGGCATTAGCCCCTGATTATGTTATTTAATCAGCCCGATTGGGGATTCTTTTATTGGTATTTTAAGATTATCTCTTCCAGTTCGTCCTGATTCTGGATTAATACCTTTCTTGATTTACTCCCCTGAAATGGTTCAACAATCCCGGCGGCCTCAAGTTGGTCAATGATTCTACCAGCACGGGCATAGCCGAGATTGAGTCTTCTTTGGAGTAAAGATACGCTGGCAACCTGATGCCTGAATACTAACCGCGCTGCCTCAGGAAACATCGGGTCCACTTCACCCTCACTGGCTAATGTTGGTTCCGGTGTTTCAGCCATTACCTCGCCCAATTTGGGATAATATCCGTTTTCAATTATCTCATCTATCTTTTCTTCAGGGATAATATTCATCAAAGACTTTTTCTTTTCTTCAAATGCCGGGTCATCCTGATCAACAAATACTGTCCATAACTCTTCATCAAGGATTGTCTTTACAATCTCTTCTATATCTTCTTCAAGGTCCTTGAGTAAGTCATAGAGATACTGTCGGGCAATCAGATTGCTTATTCCACAGACCTCATCAGTGGAGATATAGGCACCGTGCAATCTAATCGGTGTTCCTTTACCCGGAGGCAAGAATAACATATCACCTCTGCCCAGGAGGGATTCGGCACCATTCATATCCAGGATGGTTCTTGAGTCGGTCTTGGAGGCAACCTGGAATGCAATCCGGCAGGGGAAGTTTGCCTTGATCAATCCGGTGATGACATCAACCGATGGCCGCTGGGTGGCAAGGATCAGATGAATTCCTACTGCCCGGGACATCTGGGCAAGTCTGGTAATACTTTCTTCAAATTCACTCGGGGCAGTGAGCATCAGGTCAGCAAGTTCGTCCACAATTACTACGATATAGGGCTTTATCTCGCCATTCTTTTTCCGCATCTTCTCGTTGTAGCCATCAATATCGCGGACATTTTCGCGCGCAAAGTCGCGATACCTTGATTCCATTATCGCCACCAGCCCTTCAAGTTCTTCAACTGCATCCTTGGGTTCGGTTATTGTCTTACGTAATTGATGGGGAATTGGATTATACATCGGGAGTTCGAGCCTTTTTGGATCAATCATTAAAAAGCGCACATCACGGTATGTAGTATGAAATAAAAGGCTGGCGATTATGGTATTTATGCATACGCTCTTACCCGAGCCAGTAGTACCGGCAATCAACATATGGGGCATTGTTGAAATATCATCGCTAACCGGCTTACCGGTTATATCCTCACCGAGAACAATCGCCAAAGGTGAGGGATTGGATTCAAAACCGGAATCAAGGAGGCAGTTTTTCAGGTAGACCAGACTCCGTTCTTTATTAGGAACCTCAATACCAACTGCTGACTTTCCAGGTATTGGCGCCACAATCCTTACCCTTGTTGCCTTTAGTGCCAGTGCAAGGTCGTTATCAAGATTGGCAATCCTGCTCACCTTGATCCCGGGCGCCGGTTCAAACTCAAATCTGGTAATAACCGGTCCCGATTCATAATTTGTAACCCTGCCCTGGACATCAAACTCGGCAAGGCGCTGTTCAAGGATTTTTTTCTCCTTTTCCAAGACCTCTGTGTCGATGCCCACTTTTTTTGTTGGCTCGGCAAGAATCTTTAAGAATTCGGTGCGGAAGTCAATTGCCGGGATTTCCTTCTTCTTCCGGCGCGGTGGGGTCTTTTCTTTTATAACATCTTCTTCCGTAGACTCTTTAATTTCTGGTTCCTCCTCCACTACGGTCTTTGGTTTTTCAACCTTTGCTGTGGAATTGGTTTTTTTAGGAATTATGAATTTCTTCATTGTCATAAAGGCGATAATCAGAATGCCGAAGGCAATAATAGTATAGGTTCCCAGATTACCAAAGTATCTCAAAAGAAATTCTTTAATGAGCATGCCGACTTTTCCTCCACTATCAATATTCTGAAGGGGGCTCCATCTTAAGAGTAGTGAAAGCAGGACATTGCCAATTACGCCGATAGGAATCAAATATAATAAATGGTAGCCATCTTTTATTTCCTGTGTAGTTAGATATAAATACCCAAGGTATAGAAGTATCCCTGGGATTACGAAGAAATATAGCCCGATCAATGAAAAGGCCCAATATGATGTATAATAACCAAAGAGACCCCCAAAGTTTTTGTATTTTTCGCTGGGGAATAGTAAAAAAGAAATCTGGGAGATCAAAAAGAGGATGCCTAAAAGTGCGGCGATTATGCCGGTAAGTTTTCTTCTCTTTGGTGCATCAAGATATCGGGCAATATAAAACAATACAGCACAGGCAAGGGTTAAAATAAAGATCGCGACAATCACCGCCAGTAACGGCATATTCAATTTTACCTAAATTTATAGTTTTGTCAATACACCCAGCGTTATTCAAATAAACCAACCCTTGACCCATAAGTATTTCTGACTATAATAAAATTATGCAGGAAGTCCTTGAAGGGTTGAAAGGGCTAATAAAAAGTTCCCAGCGGATTAAAAAATTGCTTGATAGTTATACAAAGTTAAAAGAAGACCCAGTACTTAATGCCTATTTAATGGAAAAGAAAGTCCTTGAAATATCAAAGATTGTCAATTCCCTGCCGGATTTTGTGATCAAAGAATCCTTAATCACCTGGTTGAGTCAGCAGAAGGAGATACTGGAAAAGGCAAAGGAAGATTTCCGTTTTATGGTGGGTGAGCGGATTAAAGAATTTTTTCAAAAGGAAAACATAAAAATAAAAGGGCAATTTCCTAATCTGCGTATCGGCCTTTATACATTGAAGATGAATTTTGAATTCGGTGAGGCAACACTCTATTTTGGTCCGGAGATTGAAAGGATAAAATCAAAAATTCCCCTTGAGCCAATGACAATTTACCAGACAGTGAAGCAATATGATGAAGAGTTGAAAGATATAAAGTTTGAACCCTATGAGTTTCATCAGGATTTATTGACTGCCTATCAAAGAAGGCTTTCTTTGTTGAACAAACCCTGTGGTGAAAAGTTGTTAATCACTGAGGTATTGAGTGAATATGTGATTACCAAGCAACCACCACAATTTTTTACTGACCCCCGAAAGGAAAACTATAAAGAATTTTCCCGGACAAAGCTTTCTTATCTGTTATATCGCTATAAAAACTCCGAACTTTCCATTAAAAAACCCCGTTTTTATGTCGCCACATTTGATGCTACCACCGATAGAAGGCGTGCCTTATGGATTCCGGATAATGAAGAAGGTGAGGGCACATACTACTCGTACATTGCCTTTGAGAAAGACACTTAAGATGGATAGAATAACTCCAACTCTTGCCAAGGCGATTATTCATAAACTTGCTGGTTATGGAACACCCCCGGAGTTTGGCGTTGAATACTTCAGTGTTGGGCTTGATCCCTATCTGCGGGTTATTGAAGATGAATATCTCAATGATGTTTTGAAGTGTAACCTTTCTTCTTTTAAATTGGTTACCGGTAATTATGGCGGTGGTAAGACCCATTTTCTATATTCAGTCCGCAATCTCGCCTGGAAATATAACTATGTAACAAGTTATGTATCATTGAGCGCGACTGAATGCCCCTTTGACCGCCTTGAACTGGTCTATAAGAAGATCGTTTCCAATATCACCTCGGCATTGAGTGAAGAGGATATACTCAAGCCCTGGGAGTTGGGTATTGATGTTCTTCTGCGCAAGTGGTATCAAAGGGTAAAGGAAGAGCGAAACTTCCTCTCCCTGGTCAAAAATTTAGAGAGCATAAGTTATACAAATGGTATAAAGGGGGCTTTGATGAATCTCGCCAGTGATGATGAAGAAGGTTTCACTTCTTTGGTTCAGTGGCTGAAGGGGGAAGAGATACCAAGGGAATTGAGATTGAGATACCGTATATCGGAAAGGATTGACCGCACCACTGCCTTCAGGATGCTCAGGAGTTTGATTCAGTTTGTAAATTCAATCGGATATAGCGGGCTCATTTTGTTGTTTGACGAGGCAGAACGGGGAATGAGTATTGCCTCTGCCAGGGATAAAAGGAGGGCACTTGATAATCTGCGTCAGATTATTGATGAATGTGGAAATTCACGCCTGCCTGGGGCAATGTTTTTCTATGCAGTTCCAGATGAGAATCTTCTGCTTGAGGGAACCGGCGGGGTTTATGAGGCATTGAATCAGCGCCTCCGTTCAAGTTTTACCAAGGTAAATCCGATGGGAGTGAAGATAAACCTTGAGGAGATTGGAATAACTCCGGAGGATTTTCTATTAAGTTTGAGCAAGAAACTGGCTGGTATATTTGAATCTGCTTATTCATTTGAATTTGAACCGGCAGTTTTTGATAAATCGGTGAAAAATATGATAGACGCAATCCTGGAGATGCAGATTCTTGATATCAGTTATCGCCGGATATTTGTGGTGGGAATAATTGATGCCTTTCAGAAAATGCGAGATAAGAACATACCGATAGATAAAAATACCGCCCGTCAAATCCTGCGTGCAACAGCAAGTATGCTTTTAAAGAAAGAAAAAGAGGAAGTTGAACGCGAAGAATTTTAAGACCGTCTTTCATAATATCTTTGGTGAGGGAATTGTCTTAGAAACACGGTGGGATGGTATTGAGGCCCGTGTCAAATTCCGCAGCGGGCTTTGCCTTTGGCTTCCAACAAAATGGTTAAAACCGCTAAAAATAGAGGACCGGGAGATTGACCGAATTTCGTCGCGGAGGCTCCTTGAGGCATTCAGAATGGGGATTGTCCCCCATCAGGACATTGAATATTTTACCTTCGGTCGGAATTACGAGATTGATCTTTTTCAACAATCCCTTTCGCGGCTGAAGAGAGGTGAAGGGGGTGTCTTTCTGATTGAGGGCGATTATGGTTCTGGCAAGACCCACCTTGCTGAATATCTGCGCCATCTGGCATTGAAGCAGGGTTTCCCTACAGCCTATTGCGAACTGCATATTCAAGAGACTCCACCTTATCGCCCCAAAAAGATTTATCATGAACTTGTCTATAGCCTCCGTTATATTCAGAATGATTATGAATATAGCTTTCGCGATCTCTTAAGAAATGCAACGGAAATTGATATCACCGGACACTGTTTTTGGGCGCCGGTTTTAAAAAAGGTAAAGGCGATAAAAGAAGAGGATTTACAAGCCGAGGTCTTCTGGCAGTGGATTGAAGGCGAATCAACCAAGGAATATGCCATTGACCCACTTTCTCCATATCGCATCCGGGGTGGATATGAGATACCTGCCCTCTACGACTTTTCCACGGCCAGTGATTTTTATAATTATCTATTGAGTGGAATAAGTTATCTTGTCAATAAACTCGGTATGGGTGGCCTTGTTTTAGTGATTGACGAATTTGAAGAGATTAATCATGTCTGGGATTATCGCCTCCGGGAAAAGGGCTTTGCATTCCTTGAAGGACTGGTCAGGATTTCTTTAAATGACGAAGAAATGAAGAAAATTGATAGTTCAATGCCGCACAATCAGGTGCGGCCGACGCCTTATGCCTATAAAGATACGCATATTCTATTGTTGCTCACAACAACCCCAACTGAAGAGGGAGATGTGACAAGATTTATTCCCGACAGGATTTTCCTGAGAAAATTCACGCGTGCCGAGTTTGAGATAATCTTTGATAATCTTCGGCGGATTTATAAGACTGCCTACCCGGGCTTTGAAATTGAGGAAAAAATATGTAATAATATATTAAATGCTGCATTGAAAAAGAATCCGCAGGAATTGAGGGAATTCATAAAATTCGTTGTAGAAGCCTTTGACTGGATGAGATTATGCTACATTCCCCCGGGAAAAGGCGGTTAAATAATCGGAATTGAGATTGTGCAATCCCTTGATTTTTTCATCTCTTTAAATATAATTTGATATGTCGGGAATAGTCTTTTTTAAGACCCGGGACCTAAATGGTATCGTAGAATTCTATGCTAAAAAAATAGGAATGGAAGAATGGCTGAGGCAAAGTGGTTGTGTTATCCTGAGACACGGAAATATGCTTTTGGGGTTCTGTCAGAGTGAGGAATTAGAAAATCAAGGCATTATTACTTTTTTCTACCAAAATACAGACCAGGTTTATGAGATGTATAAAAGATTTAGACTTGAGGCACTCACCGAACCAACAGTGAATGAGAAATATAATATCTACCATTTTTTTATCAAAGACCCCGAAGGCAGGATGGTTGAATTTCAGACATTTCTACAACCAATAACTGCTCCTGATTTAAAAATTTAATTTATTCCAGTATATATCCTAAAAGTCCCCGGCCGATTGCTACTTCCGGGATCTCTTTTATGTGGACCTTAAAGTCATAACGCCAATCGGTACCCAGCTGGGCAAAGGTAAATACCCCTTCCCAGCAATGCAGATTTCTTGTGAGGGATAGATTGTAGTCAACGATCTTTTTGTTTCTATAATCATAGCGGGCACTGTATGAAAATGACCAGTTTGCAGTGGGTTTTATCTCACCACCAATCCAGATTTGATAGTCTCCACCCCTGGTATAACTCTGATTGATATTGAGTTTAAAATTTTCTACCTGGAGGCCGGTTCCGTGATTAATTGTGTAGGAGTAGTTTTTTGTATAAATATCGTAGTAACCGGACAGGCGGGTATCAAAATTGGTAATCGGTTTGGGAAACGGATTTACCGGCAGGGTAAGTGAATAGCTGATTGGCGAGAGCGTATCATTTAATAGATTATAACCACTGCTCAAGGTAAACTGCAAAAAATTCTTTTTTTCTTTTTTTTCTTTAGTCTTTGCCTCAAACTCCTGAGTTAAACCAAAATTGAAACCATGTGCATGACTATAACTCGGTATTCCATAGACCACCGGAAATCTACCAAAGTTGAAATCGGGTGTGTAAAAATATGATACATTGGGTGTTATTTTATGAAGAATCCCGGAGATGCCAAAAATTTCAATGTCAAATACGCGATAGAGATTGGTACTGGCATTGGTACCAAATGAATAGCCAAAACGCATCGGAAACTGATTGCCAAGGGTATCCTTCTGGTATACGGCTAAATCCATGTCAAGAATCGGGGAGATTGAGAAGATGTTCATTATATTCTGTTTAAAAGAGGGACTGGTATGGATATTCGCTCCCCCGGACTCCGTTCTTTCATTAGGTTTTAATATTCGGTCGTAACTGATATGTCCTGAAAATGAATAATTTAAAAAGGAAAAAAGGACCTTGCTCGGTGTGGTTATTGCATAATAAGGGAGTTTTTCATAAGTTGTAGTATCTACAAAATCAACCTTCCTTTCTAAAATCAAACTATTTCGGATTTCCCCGAACTCTTTATTTAACGTTGCCTGGGACGTAATTTCTCGGTCGACCCAGACAATCGCCGTTTCGGCAAAATCTGAGGCGTAGCTATTATCACTTAAATATCTTAAATCAAAATTCAAATTTGAACCAAGGAAAAATGAAGCCGAATTATTCCGTGCCTCAATACTGTATCTTTTGCGCCGGGTGTCAATTTCATCAATGTAAGAAAGATATAAAGTTCCCTTGGAATATGGATTATAGTCCCAGACTCCTTCAAGGTGGGGCATCACTCCCTTTTTTTCCATGGCATCAATCTGCAGGGTGATATCGGCGTAATCGTTGATTACATAATAGTAGGCGAATCCCCTTATGAATTTACCGTAAAGACGGGAATTGCCTGCCTTGAATGGTAAAAGTCCCGATTTTCTCTTTGATGAGATTGGAACAAACCAGAAAGGAGCGGCCATTACCGGGATGTCATAGATATAAAGATAGATAGGCCGGGCGATTACCATATCATCAAGATAAACTTTCATCTTTGGAGAATAAAAATAATAATGGGGATGTGAGTCACTGCAGGTTGTATATTTGCCGTCATAGACATTTACGACCTTTTCTTTAACCCAGTATATGTCTCCTCCTTCAATATAACCTTTTTCAATTTGAGTCTTACCCTGAATCATCTTTGCCTTTTTTGTTTCTATATTATATCTAAGATAGTTGCCCTTGATTGAATCATCTATTTGACGAAGGTGACAGTTACCAAAGGCATCAAGTGTATTTTTATCGGTGTAGTAATAAGCACTATCAGAGAAGAGTTCAATATCTTTATAATTGATATATGCAGAATCCTTTAGAATTACAATTGAACTATCAAGATTATAGATTATTTTTTTTGCTGAATATCTAACAATGTTGGCGGTATCCGGAGGTAGTGTATCATTAAGACAAACTACAAAATAGATTAAAAACATTTTTAAAAATTATTTTAAAAAATCTTCTTGACGCAGTTAAACTCAAAATATCTCAAGATAAATATCATTCTTTTAAAATTTCTTTATAACTGTCGAGAACCACCTTGTAGTATTTTAATGCCTTTTCTTCATCACCCAGGGCGCGATAGATATCTGCCAGGCCTTCATTTGCTGAAACGAGTGTCTCAAGTTCAGCCAGCTCATTTTTTCGGCGACATAATTCAAGGGTTTTATTATAATAGGCTATTGCTGATTCGTATCCCCCCTTCTTAAATGCCAAACGAGCCGATTTTAGATAGTATTCAATAGCCCTTTTATAATTTTCTGCCAACTCATAATGGAATGCTGCATATTCTTCGTAGCCTTCTAATCTGCGGTAATAATCGGCCAGTCTGGTATGTCTCGCCTGCTTATCGGGTATTAGATTATAAACTTCCTCATGTAATAGGGGTGAGGTGAAGATATAACCCTTGCTGGACTTTCTGAGGTAATTTTTTTGCACCAATAACTCAAAGCCCTCAACCTGGCCCTCAGCCGGGAATTCCGCGAGGTTAATTTCCTCACCAAAGACAGCCAGACTAAAGAGAAAATTTTTGTTTTCCCCCAATAGCTCAACACGGCGCTTGATTATTGTCT
Source organism: Caldifarciminota bacterium (assembly GCA_039802265.1). Classification (GTDB taxonomy): domain Bacteria; phylum Hydrothermota; class Tepidihabitantia; order SM23-42; family JAOAFX01; genus JBDRWI01. The sequence goes on from JBDRWI010000047.1 coordinate 11,845, forward strand.
TTATATCAGTAAACGGAAGGTGATAATCCATAATTGGAGTCTGCCCAGTGTATTGATGATAGAGATAGCTGAGTTTTTCTTCGTTATAAAGGGCAAGATATTGATTGATGTGAAACAGGGAGGTTGGCGGAAAGTTAATTCGTTCACCGATATTCTGTTCAATATATTCTTCAATTTGACGTCGCTCGATACTGATCAGTTCAAATTCTTTCAGTCCAGAGATGTTTACCTGGGAATGCTGGGATGAAAAAATGAACCAGACATTTTCATCAATCAATTTCTGGAGCAGGTTCTGAATGAATCGCTCGGAAGAGGAATCAACATTTTCAATATCTTCAAAAATTATCAGAATGCGTTTGGAAAAACTCATTCTTTTAATAATTTCCGCAATACTACTTGTAAACAGTTCCGTCCTCATTCTTATATCCATCTTTCTTAATATATTGTCCTCGTCGCCGATAGTGAGAAAATCAAGAACTGCAAGATAGGTGGTGCCAATATCTGCAATTCCGATTTCGTGTAATCTCTTTTCAATCTGTTTCTGCCTTTCTTCAATACTTGTCTTTTCGTCAATTTTAAAAATCTGGTTAACCAATTCGGTTATCGGTTTAAATGTAATATTAACGGGATAGCGGGGGCAATTGATTTTAAAGATTTCATATTCAGCCGACCACTTTTCAATAAGTTGCTCCAGGAAAAAGGTCTTTCCACTACCCGGTGGTCCGAAGATTAAGACACTTTTGGCTACACTTAATAAACTCCGGAGTGCATCCATGGTCATCGCTCGCGTGATCACGGTTCGCTCCAGTTTTGGTGAGGGGAAGGTTATCTTGCTCGATGGGGCATCTATCCGGTATACTAAGATTTGTGTCTTCATACCTTCAACAGCAAGCATACCCAATGAGGTAATTTGATAATTTTCAATTACAGCCTGTTCTATATCCTGAGAAATCAGAATTTCACCAAATTGGGCAATCTTTGCGAGCCCACGCGTAAGCCCGAGGTATTGCGAGATACCAAATCTTATTTCCTGAAAATTTTCTTTCAATTTAAATAAACAGTTTATAAAAAAGATGTCATTGTGCGATGCGATGATGAGATTTTTTTCCACCTGTTCTATACGCCCGCCAAAATTATTAAAGGTGTGAATGAGCGAATTGAATTCACTCTCATTCAAGTCCCGGATAATTGCGCTGATATAATATTCCATATTCTTCAATTCATAACTTAAAAGGATTTTTGATCAAATTTCTTAGAGAATGAAACTGAAATTCTTCTTTATTGTTCATGCTGACAATAACTAGTTCGGGTGCAAATTCACTCAATACCTGTAAGCAGGCGCCGCAGGGCAGGATAAATTCAATTTCTGGTGAATACAGGAGAAGAAGCAAAAAATTCCTTTCACCTTCGGATAGAGCCTTGAATAGTGCCACCCTTTCAGCGCACATAGAGAGTGAGTAGGAACTGTTTTCAATGTTTGAACCAGTATATATCTTTTCTCCCTTACAATATAGTCCGGCACCAACACGGATTTCTGAATAAGGGGCATAGGAGAATTTTATTACCTCTTTTACCCTTTTTATTAATAACTTTGACAGCTTCAAAATAATTCCCTCAAGAAGCTTACGCCGTTTTTTATACCATCTATCCTTAGATATTGTGCAATCGTCTGAGCAAGATCCGCAAAGGAATTGCGAACCAGTAAATTTTTGCCCGGGCTATTTGGGCGGTAACCAAGAATGGGGACATATTCTCTTGAATGGTCAGTTGATGGAGTCGTTGGGTCGTTACCGTGGTCGGCAGTGATAAATAGAAGGTCATTTTCTTTGATTTCAGCAATTATTCGGGCTATCGCGCCATCAATTTCTTTTAACCCATGGGCAAAGTTAGTTGTATCATTTCGGTGCCCCCAGTCCATATCAAACTGGACGAAATTTGCCACGATAAGGCCGCTTTTTAGTTCTTTTATCGCCTTTAATACAAATTCGGCGCATTCTTTATTGTTTACTGAGTGATATGACTTAGTAAAACCACGGTTGGCGAAGATATTATCAACCTTTCCTATGACAATTACCTCGTAGCCTTCTTCCTTGGCACGGTCCAGCAGGGTTGGTTCAGGGGGTGGGAGTGAGTAGTCCCTTCGTTCAGGGGTACGATAGAAGTCGGGATATTGACCGGCAAAGGGACGGGCAATCACCCGGGCAACGCTATGCTGGCCCTTTAAAATTTCGCGGGCAATCTCGCAAAATCTATATAGTTCGGAAAGGGGGAAGACATCCACATGACAGGCAATTTGAAAGACACTGTCGGCTGATGTATAGATAATTGGACTTCTTTTCTGAATATGTTCCTGTCCGAGTTTTTTTATGATCTCGGTTCCTGAGGCGGGAATATTGCCAATTGTCTTATGACCAATTCGCCGCTCAAATTCCTTCACTACTTCATCGGGAAATCCATTGGGATATAGGGGAAAGGGTTTTTCTAATACTACTCCCATGAGTTCCCAGTGTCCGGTAGTGGAATCCTTGCCCGGAGACTTTTCTGCCATTTTCCCGAAACTGGCTATAGCTTCTTTTACCTGTCTTACTCCTTTTATAGAAATGATATTTCCCAATCCGAGTTGCTCAAGCGTAGGAAGATTCAAACCACCGACTGCGATTGCGAGATTGGCGAGTGTATTACTCCCCTGGTCATTGTAATTGGGTGCATCCGGTAACTCACCAACCCCTACACCATCAAGGATAAGGACAATTACCCTTTTTTCTTCCATCAATGGTCTATTATATACATAATTTTTTGTTTGTAAAGTGGGAGTGTGTGTTGACTATATAACTTCAGAAAATCTTGAAAATTTTTAGGGTGGCGGGGGTAAAGTTTAAACTCTACCCCCGGAATATTTGTTACTTACTTACATCAATCGCAATACAGGTGACGGTGCGTTGAATACCCTTGATACCACGAATTTTTGAGACGATTGTCTGTTTTACTTCGCTTAGGTCTTTTCCTTCTACATAACAGATGACATCGTGTAATCCGGTAACGATATGGGCATTCTTGACTCCGCTAATTTTATTCAACGCCTCCACCACATCCGCTTCCTTGCCGGTGTCGGTATTAATTAAGAGATAAGCACCAACCATTGCATGCCTCCTTTTTAATGAGTCTATTATATCTATTTCGGGGGCATGGTCAAGTAAAAAGTTGTTTTGTGTTTTTAATTTTAGGGTATTGACAATTGATGAATATTATGTAAAATATTCTACTATTAAAAGAAAAAGGGGGTAATTATGTTAGCGATTACCTTTTTACTAATAGCTCAATTATGTCGCACATCAGGGTATATTGATATTCCTACGGTGCCACAGTATAATGTTAAAGGGATGTTTGGAGGTAGTGTTGTTCTTTCTCTTCCTATGTTCAACGACGACCCAAACCCAAACGATAATATATCGGTTGACCCAGCAGATTTTGATATGGCTTTTAAGTATGGATTTGGTAGAACTGAACTTGCCCTTTCAATGTTTACGCTAAACACCTATGTAGCAAGTGTTTCTCACCTCATTAAACCCGAAAAGGAAAATTTCCCAGCAATATTTGCCGGAATAGATGATATTTCATATAATAAACATATTTCTACTTTAGGAATGGGTGGCAATGATGGGACGATTGAGGAATATTCTTATGCCCGGTCAGGGGGTGGTAGAGTATGGGAGTTATTTTCAGCATACATTGCAATGCAGAAGTCGTTTGGGAAATACTCCAATTTTGTCCTTGGACTTGGTCGGGGTAGATTCGTTGGCAATAGCTGGCGTAGTCATTTATTTAATACTGACATCTTTATACTGGGAGAAGACTATAGTAGGAAGCAACACTCCTGGTGGGTTTTGGGTGTTTTTATGGGAGGCGCAGTTAAATTTCCCTTCGGTCTCGAGGTTTCTGTAGAAATGGATGGTAGGGATGCTAACTTGGGAATGAAATATCATACACCTTACGTTACTGCAACATTGGCATTATGCAAAGTTGAATATTTGGGTAATTTTCGTCCTTGGAGTCCACGCTGGACATTTGGTCTTGAAGCGAATAACGGTCCGACACTCGCGGCACCGAGGACCGGTTTAATAACCTGCGAAATTAAAGACAATACAACCAAGGTTCTTTTACCAAACTGTATAATAGATATAAAGGAAATTAACAAGCGCTATCGGGCGCCTAATGGTACATTCAGTCTGAATCTACCAGCGGGTAATTATACAATTACGGTTTCTACCCCCAATTATGAGGATTATATCGCAAAAATCTCGGTTAAGCCCGGAGTAAAGAGTAAACTGATTTTTAATATGAAAAAGACCGAAGAGGCAATAAAAATTGAAATTGCAGCCCGGGAAAGAGAAAAGAGTATAAATACCTATTTAAGTCAAGGGAAGATTTATTTTTCTGAAGGGAACCTCCGGGAGGCAAAGAAGGCATTTGAGATGGTCCTGGCATTGGATCCGGATAACGCTGAGGCAAAGCAGTATCTCGGTAATATTGAGACAAGACGCAATGAATTAATATCTACCTATCTTTCTGAGGCAAAGATAAAGGAGGAGGCAAAGGATTATAAAGGGGCAATGGAATTATACCAGAAAGTTCTTGACCTTGATCCTGAAAACGCCGACGCAACAAAGGCAATATCACAGCTTAAAGACAAGACAGCAAAGAAACCGAAACCAGAGACAAAACCACCCGCAAAAAAGGCTACTCCCGAGGAGATTGAGGCACTCTATAAAAAGGGCGTAAGTTATTTTGCCACAGGAAAGTATGACGAGGCGTTGAAGTTATTTAATCAGGTTCTGGCGCTTGACCCAAATCACAAAGGTGCCAAGGATTATAAACGGAGAACCGAGGCAAGAATTAAGGCAATCAAGGGTGGATAGATAAATTATCTGAATTACTTACAAGCACCAAGCAAATTTAGTTTTTTCATTCTGACATAGTGAGCGATATACATTCTTATTATGTATAAAATTTTGATTACCGGAACAGCTGGATTTATCGGCTTTCATCTGGTCCAGAGACTCGCTCAAAAAGATTATCATATAATCGGTCTCGATAATATCAATGACTACTATGATGTCAATTTGAAGTATGACCGTCTTCGTGAATCGGGTATAGAAAGAGCGGCGATTGAATATAACAGATTGATTCAGAGTGATAAATTCTCCAACTATAGTTTTATAAAAATCAATCTGGAGGATAGGGAAAACCTTCGGAAACTATTTGAAAACTACAAATTTGATTATGTAATTCACCTTGCTGCCCAGGCTGGCGTCAGGTATAGTCTCATCAATCCCTATGCCTATCTGGATAGTAATCTCTACGGATTTTTGAATATCCTTGAGGGCTGTCGTCATTTTAAGGTAAAACATCTGGTCTTTGCATCATCAAGTTCAGTTTATGGTGCAAATACAAAGATGCCCTTTTCAGTGCATCAGAATGTTGACCATCCAATTTCTCTTTATGGTGCTACAAAGAAGGCGAATGAATTGATGGCGCACACCTATTCAGCGCTCTTCAATATCCCCGCTACCGGATTGAGATTCTTTACGGTTTATGGTCCATGGGGCAGACCGGATATGGCGGTCTTCATTTTTACTAAATCAATTATTGAGGGAAAAGCGATTGATGTCTATAACTACGGAAATATGGAACGGGATTTTACATATATTGACGATATCATTGAAGGAGTTGTAAGATTAATAGAGAAAATTCCAGAGTCCAATCCTAACTGGTGTGGTGACGAGCCCGACCCCGCATCGAGTTTTGCACCATATAAATTATACAATATTGGTAATCACAATCCGGTGAGACTCAGCCGGCTCATTGAAATTATTGAAGGGTGTTTGGGTAAGGCGGCAATTAAGAATTTTCTGCCAATTCAACCGGGCGATGTTCTAAAGACCTATGCAGATGTGGATGATTTGATGAATGAGGTTGGATTTAAACCCAAAACTCCGATTGAGGAGGGAATAGCGAGGTTTGTTCAGTGGTTTCGGTGGTATTATAAGGTATCCTAATTGGGCAGGTCAAAATCCAGCAAGACATCAACACTGAGAATTATCAGTTTCGTCTGCTCATTAATATTGGATGATAAATCTTGGATTAGTTTTTTGTATAGGAATTTGAAAAGCATGTCCTGATGAAAATCAGGATTCCTATACAATGGTAATGAAATTTTTCATTATAGTTAAAAAAAACCACAAGATATTCAGGGGAGGATGATATGAA
>JBDRWI010000048.1:0-16822 GCA_039802265.1 Caldifarciminota bacterium
GCCCCTAAAATCCATAGATAATTCAGACCTATCAAAAATGGATCAAAAAACCTAATGCTGACTGTAGTATCATAACCTTTAAAAAAGTGAAAATAAAAGATTTGATAAAAAGCAGGCTTCTGGTATTTTAAAAGAAAGTAGCCATAAATACCAATTACCACAATGAAAAATCCTGCTACCAGGTAGCATATTGCCTTGAATTCTTTTTTAAAAAGAAGGTATATTACTGCGGCAGGAAGAATAAATATTCCTGATAATTTAATACTGAAACCAACGCCTGCCAAAATGCCAATAGAGACCCAGTTCAATGGCTTAAAATCGCTGCGGATAATGAACCACATTACCAGGATTGAAATGAAAAGGGTAAAAATTTCTCTTTCAAAAATGTGATAACGGAAGAACAACGAAGAGAGGCTATAGACCGAAATAACGAATATTGCAATGTATTTATCAAAGATTCTTCTGGCTATATCAAAGAGCAAAATTGTTGAAACTGAAATAATTACCGCAGTCAATATCTCAGCAATACGATAGGAAACACCAAAGAGGTTATATAAAACTGCAAGCAGATATTCTATTGTTGGCGGATGGACACAGATGGTTTGAAGAAATGGTTTCAATCCTGATTTAAAAGCGAATGCATGGTATAAGTATATCGAATCTTCAAACCAGGCATAAGGATAGAATATTCGTAACAGGCGGGGTAGAACAGCGATTAAAACTACAAAAATCAATACATTTTTTTTATGCACGGATATAGACTTTACATTCCTTTCATCTGAAATGGCGACTTTAGTCACTTGACTCATTAGACTAAAGCACGCCCTGAAGCAAATCGGAGTTTGTATTTTAGATTACTCTATAACCTTAAATACCTGGTCCTTCTCGTGGACAACTGAGTCCACCTTCATTCCTATACTCTCACCTTTCTTTGCCTTCTCTATCGGTTTATGCTCAATCTGCATAGAATTTACAACCTGCTTGAAATCGGTAGTATGTCCCTTGATATGAATAGTATCGCCAATGTTCAGTTCATCATCAGTAATCTCAATTACGGCAACGCCGATTTTATTGAAATAATGGGTGACAACGCCAATTAGTTTCTCCATTCCTGCTCCTTTTTACAATTTTATCTATTTTCGATTTGAAGTCAATAAGTCGATTTGAATCCGCTTATTGACATAATGATTTTTTTGCTTATAATCCAATATAGATGAGAAAAAGAAGTCAAAGACAAAAGAGACCATTAACTGATGGAGTTCAGTTCATAGACTTGAAGTATTGTACCCTGATCGGAACTCTAAATCACATTACAATACCTGTCCAGCGTTTTGAAGAAATATTAACTGAGGGAGTTGGTGTTGACGGTTCAAGTCTGCCCGGATATAAGGGTGTACATAAGGGTGATATGCTCCTCTTTCCTGATTTAGAAACCGGTTTTATTGACCCCTTTTTTGAACCAAAGACAATTTCATACCTCTGTAGTATCTATCTTCCTGATAAATTGGTGCCTTATGAAAGGGACTCAAGGAGTATTGCCCAGAAGGCGGTAGATTATTTAAGAAAGACCCTAAATACCGCCGCATTCTTCCAGCCGGAATTGGAGTTTTATCTCTTTGACAGTTGCTTATTTGAAGAGGGCACTGATTACAGTTATTACCGTATTGAGCTTGAAGGTAGTTCAAAAGAATCGGTCAATTATCCAATCAGGTTTAAAGGTGGATATCATATTGGACCCCCTGAAGACAGTGCTACTAATCTCCGTAATGAAATGGTAAATCTACTTAAGAATTGTGGCATAAATTCAAAATATCACCACCATGAGGTCGGCGGGCGGGGGCAGATGGAGATTGAACTCCTCTTAGAACCATTGGTGAAGGCGGCAGATAATATTCTGCTTGCCAAATATCTATTAAAATGCCTTGCCCGGCGGCATAACAAATTGCTTACCTTTATGCCCAAACCATTTCTGGGTGAACCGGGAAATGGACTCCATCTCCATCAATATTTGGGTGAAAAGAATCGTTCCCTATTTTACGACTCCGGGGCAGAGAACAACCTGAGTGAATTATGTCTGAATTACATCGGTGGAATTCTCCACCATTCAAGGGCGCTGTGCGCCTTTACCAATCCAAGCACGAATTCTTATAAACGGCTGATACCGGGCTTTGAGGCACCCACCTATACCGACTTCGCCCTGGGAAGCAGGACTTCGGCAATTCGGGTGCCGGCATATATCCAGAACAAAAGATGCCTTGATATTGAATATCGGATTCCGGATGCAACAAGTAATCCGTATCTGGCGTTGAGTGCAATCCTTTTGGCAGGCATTGATGGAATAGAAAATAATCTGAAGCCTTCCCGAAGGGAGAAGTTGCCAACAAACTCCTACGAGGCAATCAATGCATTGAAGGATGACTACAAATTCCTATTGAAGGGTGATGTGTTCAACAAAGACCTGATTGAGCGCTGGATTGAGGTTAAAACCAAAGAATTTGAGGAGGTTCATTTAAGACCACATCCGTATGAGTTCAATCTCTACCTGGGTGTATGAAGGAAGCGATTAACATCGGGATAGTTGGTTGCGGTGCTCATGCCCAGATTGCCCATATCCCCGTCTTTAAGAAAAACCGGGACTGCAATCTTCTGGCAATATGTGATACCGATGTGCGTAAGTTGGACTTACTCGGTTCAAAATATAACATCCCCAGGCGATATCAGGACTTCCAGGAACTCCTGGAGGACAGAGAGATTGATGCCTTAATAATTTCAACACCAAATTATCTTCATGCACCGATGACCATTTCCGCAATGAAATACGGTAAGGATGTCCTCTGTGAAAACCCAATGGCGATAAACTTGAAGGAGGCGCTGGAGATTAAAAAAACCATAGAGGGGACAAAGAGAAAACTCGCCCTTGCCCTTACGGGAAGATTCAGACCCGATGTCCAGACACTAAAAAAATTCATTAACGAGGGTGAACTGGGTGATATCTACTACCTGAAGACCGGCTGGCTCATTGGCACCAGTGAATGGATTTTGCCAGAGTGGAGGCTGGATGTCTTAAAGAGCGGGGGCGGTGCATTCCTTACAATGGGGACCCAAATTTTGGGCATTGCCACATATTTCCTGGAAGATAAAGAGCCATCAACGATTTTTGCCTCGGTCCATAAAAAGGAATCCGCAGCTGAGGTTGAAGATACCGCAATGGGAATTATAAACTTTCGCGATGGAACCCTCCTCACGATTGAGGTAAGTTGGTCACTGCTCTTTGAAAAGGATTTCTTGTACTGCAATGTATTTGGCAAAAGGGGGGCAGCATTGCTCAATCCACTGAAGATTCAAAAAGAACTACACAATGAACTGGTCAATGTTACCCCCACAATCCTGCCCAAAAACCTCTATAAGGTGGCCTGCGAATTACAGGCACAATTCTTTATTGATTCGGTGCAAAAGAATCATCAACCACCATTTGGCGTTGAGGACGGAATCCTGATTGCCCGGATTACCGATGCCTTTTATGAATCTGCCAGGAAACAAAAATTGGTGAAGATTTAATTGCAACTCCCTTTAATATTAATCTCTGCTTTATTATGTTCTCTATCTTTCCACCCCCTGAACTTACATTTTTTTGCCTGGTTTGGTCTTTTGCCACTTTTATTCACAATTGAAAAGGCAAAATTATCCAAGGTCTTTTTAAATGGAATCCTGTTTGGTTTTTTCTTTTCACTTTTTTCGCTCTTCTGGATTATCTTTTTACAGATTGAGACCAGTGTTAAACTACTAATGCTTTTGGGTATGGTGGTGATGTTCTTTTATATTGGGTTATACTACGGTACTGGCTTTCTGATTACAAGGCTCATCGGTATCTGGTATCTTCCGTTTATCTTAGCCGGTCTTGAATTCTTAAAGGGACTGGGTGAGATTGGCTTTCCCTGGCTCTCTTTTGGTTATTCGCAGGCGCGCTATCCGATAATAATTCAGCAGGCATCGATCTACGGGGTCTATGGAATTTCTTTCTGGCTCTATTTAATCAATGTCACACTCTTTAATTTTTTAAGAAACAAAAATTTCAAAAATCTCCTGTTTGTGCTTTTGTTCTTCTTTCTCCCTTTGGGGTACGGCTTCATAAGAATCAAGGATATCCCCGCGGGCTTTAAAAAAATCACCGTGGGCATAGTGCAACCCAATATTGACCCCAATCTGAAATTCAACGCCGCATTGAGGGATGAGACATTTAATCGGTTAATCTATCTCTCGGAAAGATGTAAAGAAGAGGCAGAAGATACATTAAATTTAGTCGTTTGGCCCGAGACGGCAACGCCGGTCTTCTTAAAGACTCCGGGTATCTATCAGAATATGGTCTTGGAACTTGCCCGCCGCATCAGTGCACCGGTTCTGACCGGCACGCCAATCTACAATAAAAAATCTCAGGAAATTTATAATGGAGCAGTATTAATAAAGCCCGAGGAGGGCATAACCCAGGAGTATAAAAAGATACATCTGGTTCCATTTGGTGAACACATTCCCTTTGACCGCTATATTCCACTCTTTAAAAAAATTGACCTGGGTGAAGGTGACTATACACCCGGAAATGAATATACTGTGTTTGCTACAGATGATTTGAAGTTTTCATGTCTGATATGTTTTGAATCGATCTTCCCGGAAATTTCGCGCACATTTGTGAAACACGGTGCCTTACTGCTTTTGAATATCACCAATGATGGCTGGTTCGGAAGAATCTCCGGACCACAACAACACAATGATATGGCAATTCTGCGGACGGTGGAAAATGGCGTACCTTTGGTCCGCAGTGCTAATACCGGGATATCAATGGTGGTTGACCCTTATGGTCGGATATTGAAGGAGACAAATCTCTTTGAGGAAGGAATTATTGTCTGCACAATTGAGTTAAATAGAATCAACACATTATACAGAATATTGGGCGACTGGCTGCCAATGTTTGTGCTCTTATTTACACCGGTTTTATTATTATTAAAAAAACCGCGGTTATTTCTTAATGTCCTCAGGAAGCGGGTCAATCACCAGTTGAATTGTCGTCCTTCTTGCCTTTGAATAATTGTTATAACTTGAGAATTCATAGTCCCCGGGGTCCTGTGTCAACTTCCTCTCCACGGGCAGGTGGTGCATAAACTCTAAATGGCTCTTCAATGTCTTTATGTCCTCTATTACCTCGGCATCAAAACTCTGTGACCAGACCGTTCCTTCCCTCTTTTTTACCTCATTGTATTTCCGGGCAAAATTTCCTTTTATCAGTTTCATAATCTTCGAGATATTGAACATCCTGCCCGGTTGAATTATCAAATAGAAAGATTCGGGCATAATGAGATAGCCATATATCCGGTAGTTGAGCATATAGCGATGATAACCAATAGACAAAACCAAAAATCTTGCCCAGTGCGGGTCGTTAAAAATTTCTGTACAATCCTTGGTTGTGGTCCAGATGTAGTATATGGCATCGGGTTTTATTATTCTCTTTGCCATTTTTGACTCCTATCTGAGTAATTGCTCCATTGCCTCCGCATCCAGATTTTTAACAATCAGAACGATCAGTTTTAAAAGATTTTCATAATCTTCATAAGAGATGATGCTTGCTGCTGAGTGAACATATCTTGTAGGGATACCCAGTGCCAGACTGGGGACACCAATATTGGTGAGATGTATTGCACCGGTGTCATAACCACCCTTTATTGATGTGAGATGATAGGGTATGTTATTCAACTCGGCAAGCTCGATAACAAAGTTCTTTAAATTGGTATGGGGAATCATCGTTCGGTCATAGATCAAAATGCCAACGCCGGAGCCGAGTTTTTCAATTGCCTCGGAACTGTTCCCCGGTGTGTCACGGGAAATGCTCACATCAAGGGCAAAGGCAAAGTCCGGTTGAATCAAATTGGCTGAGGTCCTTGCCCCGCGCAGTCCCACCTCTTCCTGGACCGTTCCTACAAGGTAGACCGTATTGGGATGCGGAGTCGCAACAAGTTCATCAAGTAAATTAACAAGCAGGGCACAACCCATCCGGTCATCCCATGCCTTGCTCATTAAAATATCACCATCAGCCATTTCTTCAAATTGACCGATGGGCATAATCGGATCACCGGGTCTTATTCCTAACTTTTCAGCGGGGTGGCAATTTTTTGTTACTCCCACATCTATGTACATATTTTCAATATCAGGGAGTTTCTTTCTCTCCTCCGGAGGCAGTTCATGGATCGGCTTCAACCCTATCACACCCGGAAAAAGCTCGCCCTTTCGATTTTTTATCTTCACGCGCAAACCCGGTAGATTTCCATCCCACCAGCCACCGATTGGTAGAAATTTTATGAAACCTTCTTTTGTGATTTCCTTTACCATAAAGCCAATCTCATCCATATGGGCAGCAAACATTATCTTCGGGCTTTCTGATGCTCCATTTTTCTTTGCAATCAAACTCCCAATTCGGTCTCTGGAAACCTCGGCCTTGTTTTCAAATCTCCTTTTTAATATCTCAACAACCTCATCTTCATAGCCTGAAATACCAAAGGCCTGTGATAGTTCTTTCAGGACTTCTTTGTGGTCCATTTGTTCCTCCTTAATTATACATCCAGATTTACCACAAATTTCGCATTCTCTTCAATAAATTTCCTTCGTGGTTCAACCTCATCACCCATAAGGATAGAAAATAGCCTGTCGGCTTCAGCCGCATCTTCCATCGTCACTTTTTTCAAAATGCGCCGCTGGGGGTCCATAGTCGTCTGCCAGAGTTGTTCTGGATTCATCTCTCCCAGTCCTTTGTAGCGTTGTATATCATATTTCTCATTAGGGTTTTTCTTCAAAAATTTCTGTAGTTCCTCATCTGAATAGAGATATGCCTCTTTTTTATCGTATCTTATGCGATAAAGTGGTGGCTGGGCTATGTATATGACACCGGCATCAATCAATTCGCGCATAAATCTGAAGAAAAATGTCAAAAGCAGGGTTCGGATATGGGCACCATCAACATCCGCATCGGTCATAATTATTATCTTTTTGTAGCGCAACTTTGAGATGTCAAAATCATCCTCACCGATACCACAGCCAATTGCTGAAATTAGGGTTCTGATCTCTTCATTGCCGAGGATTTTGTTGAGGCTGCTCTTTTCAACATTCAAAATCTTACCGCGCAGTGGTAAGATTGCCTGAAATGTCCGATCTCTTCCCTGTTTGGCACTGCCACCGGCCGAGTCCCCCTCAACGACAAATATCTCACTCTCATCTGGATTCTGGGAAGAACAATCAGCAAGTTTACCTGGTAGGAAGTCACTGTCAATCAGCGATTTTCTCCTCGTCAATTCCCGCGCCTTCCTTGCCGCCTCCCGAGACTTCGCAGCAGTGAGGACCTTGTTGATAATTACGGAGGCGATTCGAGGATTCTCCTCAAGGAATGCGGATAACTTTTCATTCACTAACGATTCAACAGCGCCCTTTGCCTCGGGATTTCCCAGTTTGGTCTTGGTCTGTCCTTCAAATTGTGGTTCCCTGATCTTTACTGAAATAACCGCAGTCAGTCCTTCCCGGGTGTCTTCACCAGTAAATACGAGATCTTCCTTTAACTGATTATGGCGTCGGGCATAGTCATTTAAAGTTCGGGTAAGTGCCGATTTGAAGCCAACAAGATGGGTACCTCCTTCGTGGGTATTGATTGTATTGGCAAAGGTGAAGATGTTTTCTAAATAGGAGTCGTTATATTCCATTGCTACTTCAATCTCAATGCCATTTACGGTTTCGTGAAAATAGCATGGCTTATGCAGACGCTGACGACCTGAGTCAAGAAACTTCACCAGGTCAACAACCCCGCCGGTGGAAAAGAACCTTTCTTTATATCCAGACTTCACATCCTCAAAATCAATCTTTAAGCCTTTATTCAAAAAGGCAAGTTCCCGCAGGCGCTGGACAATTATCTCCTTACTGAATTCAACCTTTTTGAAGATTTCTTTATCGGGTTTGAATCTAATCTTTGTTCCGGTTTTCTTTGTCTTGCCGATGACCTTGACACTATCCTGAGGCTCGCCCTTTTTATAAGCCTGATAGAATATCTTTCCATCGCGATAGACCTCGGCCTCAAGAAACTCACAGAGGGCATTCACCGCACTTACTCCCACACCATGCAATCCACCGCTGATCCGATAGACCTTATCGTCAAATTTACCACCCGCATGGAGCATTGTAAGGACAACTTCAAGGGCTGATTTCTTCTGGGTTGGATGGATATCGGTAGGAATTCCCCGGCCATTATCTTCAACTTCAACTACATCCTTGTCTACTGTAACCCTTATATAATCACAATAACCTGCAAGTGCCTCATCAATACTGTTATCAACCACCTCAAATATCAGATGGTGTAAACCCCTTACTCCTACATCACCGATATACATCGCCGGCCGGCGTCGTACTGCCTCAAGTCCCTTTAAAATCTGAATCTTTGAGGCATCGTAAAGGTCATTTGCTTTTACCGTATCTTCTTTTTCAGTCATACACTCTCCTTATCAACCAATTTTAAATTTGATATCCTTTAAATTAAAACCTAAATCATTTATTTTCTTTAGAATCCGGTCCTTCATTAAGAATAATTGCGCCTTCCAGACCGGGTTGTCAACACTTACATAGAGATTATCGGTATCCATGCTGGTTGCCCGCGTGTGCCTTGCGATGCGTTCACCAACAATCTGGGGCCATTTCTCAATGATTATATAGTCCTTGATTTTTTCCTCCAGTGCCATATTTTTTACAATCCGTTGAAGAATCTTATCTATCCTTTCAGGAGACTTCAACCTGCCCGCCTTGAATAAAAAATCTTTTTTTAACCATCTTTTTTGTGCAGTTGTCCTCATTTACAGTGGCGTAAAAAATTTGCCCGGAAAGCATATCAAAAAGGGCTTCTTTCCTCTTTTGATCAAGCTCACTCGCCGCTTCATCAAGAAGGAGGATGGGTTTGCCTCCAAGTTTTTCCTGGAGTATTTCAGACTCAGCAATCTTTAATGCAATTGCTGATAGACGAACTTCACCATCAGAACCAAAATCCTTTATAGGACGGCGATTACGGATTATTAAAATATCATCACGATGGGGACCAATACCGGTTATTTTATATTTAATATCCTCGGGCTCTCTTTCTTTCAATAACTCAAGGTCAAGTTGCATCTTAAATGTTGAATCCCGATATTCCATATCTAATCCATTCAACCCAAGAGTCTGTCCGACCCCGACAAACTTTTCTTTAAGGACCGGTATAATTTTTCCCCTTTCTTTGTAAATCTCATTTCCATAATGAATCATTTGTTCATTTATTACATTCAGAAGTTCAATATCAATATCTGTCTGATCCATTTGCAGGAGGCAGTTTCGTTGTCTCAAAATTCTCCGGTATTCACTCAAATTTACCAGATAGTTAGGGTTCAACTTAGAAATGAGCCAGTCCAGAAAGGCCCTCCTCCTTGATGGTGTTCCCCGGAGAATCCAGACATCATCAAGGGAAAAGATGCATACTGCAAGCCAGCCAATAAATTCGCTGAGCCGGTTTTTCTCCACACCCCCCAAGGTCAACCGCTTCTCACCGTTATAGAAGATATTTGCTTCAGTTTTATCAGATTTTGCCTGAATCCGCAAAGATGGCTCATTGAACTTCAACAGATTACGCTCATCATTTGTGCGAAAGGAACGGGTATAGGCGGAGAAGAAGATCGCCTCCAATAGATTGGTCTTACCTGCCCCGTTGGGACCGATTATTAGATTTAATTGGTCAGAAAACTCAAGACGATTATCCACCAGATTGCGAAAACCGTTGTATTCAATCTTTTGTAGTATCATTAACATTATTATATATATTTTTTCAAAAAAGTCAAGAGTGGGTTATTAATAAAGGATTGTTTCAGTAGAGGGTAATCCGCTCCTTGAGGTATTCGGGTGAGAGTTTACCTTCGCTAACGAGTTTTCTCTTTGATTGTTCCATATCCTGCATACCAAATTGCTTGCCGGTCTGGATTACTGACTCAATCTGATAGACCTTCTGCTCCCTTATTAGATTGCGCACCGCCTGGGTTGCAATGAGGATTTCAAATGCCGCCACCCTGCCCGGCGCATCTTTTCTTGGATATAATCGCTGGGCTATTACTCCCTGCAGGGACTCAGAGAGTTGTACCCTTATCCGGTCCTGCTGATCAGTCGGAAAGACATCAATGATTCTGGTAACGGTCTTTGCGGCACTTGAGGTATGAAGTGTCGCAAAGACCAGATGACCGGTTTCAGCAGCGGTGAGAGCGAGACTGATTGTTTCTAAATCGCGCATTTCGCCGACTAAAATATAATCCGGGTCCTCTCTTAATGCACTCCTTAATGCCTGACTGAATGAGTGGGTATTGGAACCGACCTCACGCTGGTTTACGATACAATTCTTCGAGGTGTGAATAAATTCTATCGGATCTTCTATGGTAATAATATGCCCATCTTTATTGGTGTTGATATAATCAATCATTGAAGCAAGGGTTGTTGATTTACCGCTGCCGGTCGGTCCGGTTACAAGAATTAAGCCATAGTCAAGGTCAATAAGTTCCTGGATAACGCCGGGCAGACCAATATCTTTCATATTAGGAATTTTTTCTGGAATTACTCTGAAGACCGCACCCAACCCCTGGCGCTGATGAAAGATATTCACCCTGAATCTGCCAATTTCAGGAATATGGAGGGAGAAATCAATTTCCTTCTCTTTTTCCAGACTTGTCTTCTGTTCTTCATCAATTATATCAAAGATCAACTCACGTATCACCTCAGCACTCACCTCGCTTTCATTTAATTTCTTCATTGAACCATAAACTCGCATCATTATCGGGGAACCGGCACTCAGGTGTAGGTCACTGGCATTTGAATTTATCGTATATTTCAATAATTTTTTAATCTCGCTCATAATCTTTTTCTAAATTGGTGATTTTGATTACTATATTCCCCTGCATTTGATATTTTTTGATATTTCCATTTTCGTCAATAAATTCAATAGTTGCTTTATTGTTAGCAATGGTAATTGTGATACTTCCTTTAAATTCCTCGCCAGTTAAGAAGGGTTCAGTCTGTTCAACGAGAAAGAATTGGTCAAGGAGATGGAGGATCTTTTCGGGTTCAGCAGCCGAGACGACAACCTCCTTTTTGGCAATCTCTTTTATCTTTTCAACGGCCTCTTTATTTGCTGGATTTCCAATTGCCACATAGAGATTTCCTTCAATTTCATATAATGGAATAATACAGTAATCATATAATAACTTTTCAGGGAATGAACGGATGAGTTTGCTATCAAGAATTTCCGGTTTCAATTGAATGAAAGGTATTGATGCCTGTTCACTCAAAAGCCAGATCAGGTCGCGGGAGGTGATATAGCCCAATTCAATCAAAATCTCACCCAATTTTTTTTGGCTTTGTTTCTGGATTTGTAGTGCTTCGTTCAACTGGTCGATTGTAATAATCCCGCTCTTTATGAGCAATTCACCGATAAGCATTATAATCCGATCAGTTCAAAAACCTTTGCCTTTAGGGTTTTGATATCTATCGGCTTGGTAATGAAGGCAGCAACATCCGAGGTTTTAACCACAATATCATCTTCCATTAGATGATATGCAGAACAGATGATTATCGGAATCTCTTTATTCCGCTCCCTTATTCTTTCAATCGCCTCCAGACCGTGTATTCCAGGCATCTTTATATCAATAATCAAAAGGTCAAACCTTTCTTTGGTTACAAGCCTCAGTGCCTCTCTGCCGTCATCTACATCAACGATATCATAATCACCTTCCAATACCTCTTTTAATAATGCCCTGATTGGTGCCTCATCATCACAGACTAAAATTCTTTTCTTCATTTTAACTCCTTTTAAATTCCATACCTTGGTAAATAGACGAGACAGGTCGTCCCTTTTCCCACTTCACTTTTTATTTCAATCTTACCATTGTGGTCATCAACAATCTTCTTTACAATCGCCAGTCCCAGCCCGGTTCCTCTGGACTTTGTGGTAAAGAAGGGTGTAAATAACTTCTTCAGGTCCTTTTCTGGAATTCCCTTGCCGTTGTCAATGACTTCGGTGAGCACAAAGTTATCCCTTGTAGAGAAATTGACTTTGATGGTTCCGTTCTGTTCCATTGCCTCAATGCTGTTGTTGATAAGATTTACAAAGAGTCGGCGAATGGATTCTTCCTCTCCCTTTATCAGGGGAGTATCTTCACAGTTTATTAGGACCGGGACCTTCAGTTCTTGGACAATTTTTTCAATCAATTCCTTTAAATCAATCTTTTCAAATTCAATTTTACGGGCACGGGCAAAGGTTAAGATATCATCAATAATACGATTGATACGCTGTGTCCCTCTAAGTATTTCCGATATATAAAACTTCCTTTTGTCATCGTCATTTGCTTGCGGAAGGAGCTGGGCAAAGCCATAAATTGATGTCAGTGGATTACGAATCTCATGGGCAACCCAACTTGCCATCTTACCCAAGTAAGAAAGCCTCTCGGCATGTCTTAGTTGCTCTTCAAGTTTTCTTATCTCAGAAAGATCCTTAAAGAGAACGACACAACCCGTAGCACTTTCATCCGTCCCAATTATTGGTGTAATATTACATCCAATTGGAATTCTGTCGCCGCTTTTACTCAAAACCTCAACCTCGTCACGAATGATTGATTTACCAGTATTTATCGCACCTTGAATTCTTTCCCACAGTGGTTCAATACCATCAATACTTTTTATGTGATAACCTAAAAGTTCTTCTCGGCTGAAACCGAATACTCGTTCTGCCTCCGGATTTACAGTGGTAATGATCCCACTTGCTGTCACCGCAATTATCCCTGAGGCAACGCTGTTTATGAGTTTCTCATTATAGATGCGCAGTTCGATCTCTTTTGCGGCAATTCTTTCCACCTCTTTTTTCAATTCTATGTTAAATTTTTCAAGTTCTTCTTTCTTTTTCAACTCCCGGCGCACCGACTCTGCCCAGTAACTGCTTACCAGAGAGATTATAAAGAGAAATGGAATCCGAATCAGGAATTTTGAATCAAGGAGTGAAGTCTCGGGCTCTGCCTGATGGATGAGCCATCCATAAATAAGGCTGGCAACAATGGCAATTGGAATACTACCCCCGGTGCTCTGTCCTACTGAGGCGATAAATATTGCGAGAAAGTAAATAAGATAAAAATCTGTCTGAATACCGCCGGTAAAATAGATTCCCGCAGATATAATGATTATATCAAAGAAAAATAATGCAAAAGAAAACCAGGGTCTTTGGAGGAATCTCTGTGGCAGGCGACTAAGAACGAAGTTTGAAATCAAATAGATAAGAGCAACAAAATAACCGGGTTCGCCAAAGCGTAATCCTTTACTTGAATAGGTCATTACCAGAATGGTAGAAAGTATCAGAACGAATCGAAGGAATGAGAATGTTTTCTTATCCATAACATTTATATGCTCAATTATACCCATTATTTCTCCCCAAGTCAACAAACTGGTGATTCTTGGGGGACTGGGTGAAAGGCCCAGTCCCTATTCAGGAGGGGAGTATCTATGAAGGGACCTCCTGTTTTTATATATTCCTTAGCCTCTGGCATCTAAAATCAATAACCATTTTTATATCATTATTTTTTCTTCTCAAATCATTACTTATGCAAAAACTGTGCCTGAAAAATCGCTGAAATTACATTAAATTATTATTTGAATTTGCCTTTAGTTTCAACAGGTGTTCATTATATGAGCAATTCTGAAATGAACCATGTTGACATTCCCTTTTTTTTATGTATTATCTATTGTGGATACAATACTTGTGATTGATGATGATGAGTCAATAAGAAATTTTCTTAATGAACTATTCTCCCGGGAGGGTTACACAGTCTATTCCGCAGCAAACGGCAATGAAGGCTGGGATATATTCATTAAAAGAGACCCATTTATGATTTTACTGGACCAGGTTTTACCGGATATAAGAGGTATTGAATTATTGATAAAAATAAAAAGTTACAGTCCTGAGACGAATGTGATAATAATTACGGGCTATGGTGAAATAAAGGATGCAGTCAGGGCTATGGAAGCTGGTGCACTTACCTATCTCTTAAAACCCCTGGATACAACTGAATTAAGGATTCTTATCAAACGGGCAAAGGAAAATTGGAGAATAAAGAAAGAAAGGGACTTCCACAGGAAAAAAATACAGACTCTTATAAGAGGCAAATGGACCCCTATCTTATTCAAATCAAAACTGATGGCTGAGATATTTGAAAAATGTCAGCTGGTGGCAAAGACTGATACAACAGTCCTCCTTGAGGGTGAAACCGGAACCGGCAAAGGACTCTTTGCTGCATATCTCCATCAGATAAGCAACCGCTCAGATGGTCCATTCATTGATATTGACTGCACAACAATTCCCGAGAATCTTCTGGAATCGGAGCTCTTTGGGTACGAACCGGGTGCCTTTACTGATGCAAAAAGGAGAAAAGAGGGGCTTATTGAACTGGCTAATAATGGAACAATCTTTCTCGATGAAATTGCCAGTCTGCCATTTCTGCTTCAGGGTAAACTCTTGAAGGTGATTGAAGAAAGGTCTTTCAGGAAACTGGGTGGAAAGGGTGAAATAAATGTTGATGTCCGTATAATCGTTGCAAGCAATAAAGACCTTCTGGAATTGACCGAGAAGGGATTGTTCAGGAAGGACCTTTATTATCGGGTGAGTACCTTTCCAATAAGGTTGCCGCCCTTACGCGAGAGAAAGGAAGACATCATTCCCCTTGCGGAGCACTTTTTCCAGGAACTCAAGAGAGAATTTCATAAAGACCTTGCTGGTATTGAATCGGATGCATTAAATGCCCTACTGGATTATGATTGGCCCGGTAATGTTCGTGAATTGCGGAATACAATTGAAAAGGCAGTAATACTTGCTCAGGGAAAAACGATTACAAAAAATGATATACAACTCACAATTGGGCATGCCCGGTCAATGCCTGAAGAAACTTTAAGTTCTTATAGTGAGGCACTGGCAGAGTTTGAGAAAAGAATAATAAGTGATGCACTCAGGCAGACTAAGGGAAATCAGACAAGGGCAGCAGAGATTTTGAAGGTATCAAGGAATTTTTTAATCAGACAGATGAAGAAGTATGGCATCAATCCATATGAATACAAGATGCATCAAGGTAATGAAGTTTGAAAAATTATTTAGAAAATATAAATCCCTTTTCTTTGAACAACTTAATGCAAATGTCAACTATTCTCGCATCAAACTTGATACCTCTACCTATACTTATATCATCTAATGCCTGGTCAAGACCTAATGCCTCACGGTAAGGACGATGTGAAATCATTGCCTCAACAATATCGGCGACACAGAGTATCTTTGCCTCAAGCATTATCTTATCACCCGTCAATCCGTGGGGATAACCCGAGCCATCATTCTTTTCGTGGTGTTGCAAGACAATCTCAGGGATGGGCCAGGGGAAATTAATGGGTTTCAAGATTTCATAACCAACCTGACAATGTGTCTTTATTATATCAAATTCTGCCGAGGTGAGTTTTGTTGGCTTAGCAAGTATTTCAGCAGGGACATATATCTTGCCTACATCGTGTAATAAAGCAGCAATTCGGAGATAATGAATCACTTCTGCTGAGAGGTTCATCTCCTCAGCAATTGCACAGACGAGTTCAGAAACCCTGCGCTGATGTCCTGCGGTGTATGGGTCGCGCTTCTCCACCGCTGAGGCAAGGGCAGTGACCGTACCTTCAAGGAGTCTATTCAACTGCTCGTAACTACTTTTTAATTTCTGGTTTGCCTTAAAGGTCTCAGTTATATCGCGTGCTACACCAAGTATACCGACGGGCTTTAAATCTTTATCCCTGAGAAACTTGAAGGTCGTTTCCGTCCATAACTTAGAACCATCTTTACGCTCAATCTGAAGAATTAAAGAACGAAACCTTTCAGTATCTTTCTCTGGACTGAATTCAATCGCAATTTCTTCTTTCAATGCCTTCATTGCCTCTCCATAGGAATTGGGGCTCAATAACTTCTCCGCACCTTCTCCCAGTAATTCAGAGACCTCATAGCCCAGAAATCTTATTGAAGGACTTACAAATGTAAATCTTAAATCCATATCAAGGATAAAAATTATTTCAGTGATATTATCTGTGATCAACCTGAGTCGCTCCTGGTTCTTTAACAAATTTTCTCTCATAATCTCCTGTTCAGTTATATCTCGCGCAATCCCACACAGACCCCATATATTCCCTTTTTCATCATATAATGGAACTTTTATAGTATGAAATTTGATTTTCTTACCCCTGATGGTTTTCACTGGGAAGCCTTCAACAATCTCACCTGCCAGTACCTTTTTATCTTCTGCAATTATTTGTTTTGCTATTTCAGGAGTAAAAAAATCAGTATCACTTTTCCCTATGATTTCTTCGCGTTCCACTCCAAATAGTTCGGCAGTGCACTTATTCACCATTACATACTTTAATGAACTATTCTTTATAAAAATACAATCTCGTGCCGATTCAACCACGGTTCTGAAAAGTTCTTCGCTCATTCTCAATTTATCCTGTATTCTTTTTCTTTCAGTAATATCTCTTATCAATGCGAGGAGATATACGCCATCAGGCAATTCAAATCTTCTCAAAGTTACCTCAGCATCGAATAATGAACCATCAGGTCTTTTGTGTTGCCATTCAAAAAATACAGGCTTGCCGGAAAGGGCATCATTCATTATTTCTATCGCCTTTTCCTTTGAATTTCTGCCATCGGGTTGATTTTCTGGCGACAAATCATAAGGATAAG
>JBDRWI010000049.1:0-16415 GCA_039802265.1 Caldifarciminota bacterium
CTTATTCTGGTTTGGCAACTGCGATAAACAATACTGGCACGACTTCTGATACGGTTAGAATTTATGTGACGGTGAATCCATATTATGATTTGGATATCGCTGACAATGAGCAGAGTTTATTTGGTAACAAGCTGAGGCTTGCGGCACCGATGGGTGATTCGACTCAGGTTGGTTATTTCCGGGTGATTAATCCGAACACAGCTGAACTTAATGTTGATCCGGACATTTATGGTAATGCTGATTTTGATAGTATTAAGGTTCAGGTGAGTAATTTGAATTATGTGCCGGTTCCGGGTTCAGATATTAGTTATGTGATTCCGGCGGGTAATGTGCATATTGTTCCGATTCCTGGTTTATTGAGCGGTGAGTCATTTGATGCTTATGTGCGGGTGTATGTGCCGTTTGATGTTTATGCTGGTACATATCGTGGGACAGTGACGGTGACTGGATATCCGACAACGCCGGGAACAACGACTGATGAGTTTACATTAGAGGTAGTGGTTGGTGCGGTTGATGACATTGATATTACCGAGGCGTCAGTATCAGCTACTGGTGGAATGTTTTCTACAGTATCATTACCGCCATTTACAGTCTGGTCGACTGATGCGGCAAATAACCCGGATGCTTATGACGGACCGGGTAATACGACGCTTTATGGAGTGAACTTTACCGCCACTGATTTATATGGACCATATTCAGCAATAGTAATTCCAGCATCAAATATTTCGTTTGAGCCATATTTAATTGACTCGATTGCTCCTGGCACATCAGTTTCTGTAATTGCAAAAGTTTATATTCCTCATGGCATATATGCAGGAACTTACTCTGGTCTCGTGACTGCTAGTAACAATAGTGGAACAACTTCTGACACGATTCGGATAAATGTCACGGTAACGCCAATTTATGATTTAGATATAGCTGACAATCAGGCAAATCTCTTTGCCAATACAATGCATTTAGCTGGTCCAATGGGAGAAACACGAAGTGGTTCCTTCAAAATGGTTAACCCCGCTAATGATGGGCAGAACGTTGACCCGGATTTATACGGCAATGCTGACTTTACTGGCTTTACTGCAACAGTTGATACCCTTTGGTATATACCTGGTGGTGCTGAGGACATTAACTACTTTATTCCGCCATCAGCAGTTAGTTTTATTTTACCGACGGGGCTTGATTGGGGAGAAGTATTTAATGCGACTGTCACAGTTAATATTCCATATAATACATATTCTGGAGTATACCGAGGATTAGTAACAGTCACTGGTACTCCGGGTAGTCCCGGTAGCCCGACCGATCGGTTTATATTAGAGGTTTCGGTGGGTCCTTTAGATGACATTGATATTGCTGAGGCGTCAGTGAGTGCGACAACTGATCATGGGACATCGGTTTGGACCGCGCCGTTTACGGTTTGGTCTACTGATGATGATGACCCGTCACATAATCCGGATGCTTATGACGGACCTGGTAATACAACGCTTTATGGTATTACTTTCTTAGCTCAAGATTTAAGAGCCGGTGACTTAATAATTCCAGCTGCAAATATTGAATTTAGCCCAAGCACAATTGACTCGCTTGCGCCAGGGCATTCGGTTGAGGTGCGGGCAAGAGTCAATGTGCCGTATGGCACTTATGCGACGACTTATTCTGGTTTGGCAACTGCGATAAACAATACTGGCACGACTTCTGATACGGTTAGAATTTATGTGACGGTGAATCCATATTATGATTTGGATATCGCTGACAATGAGCAGAGTTTATTTGGTAATAAGATGCGGCTTGCTGGGCCGATGGCGTCGCCGACGCAGACCGGTTATTTCCGGATGATTAATCCTAATACATCTGCGCTTAATGTTGATCCCGACCAATATGGTAATGCTGACTTTACTGGTTTTGATTTGTATGTGAGCGATTTGAATTATGTGCCGGTTCCGGGTTCAGATATCAGTTATGTAATTCCGTCATCAGCGGTGGTTGTGACTTTACCGACTGGTCTTTTGAGTGGTGAATCTTATAATGCGAGTGTAGTTGTAAATATTCCGCCGGATGTTTATGCTGGAACTTATCGTGGTATTGTCAGAGTTACTGGTTTACCGGGGATTCCGGGCACACCGACTGATGAGTTTACATTAGAGGTAGTGGTTGGCGCAGTTGATGATATTGATATTACCGAAGCATCGGTATCTGGGACAGGTAATCATGGCACTACGGTAAATACTGGCTATTTTACGGTTTGGTCAACTGATGCGGCGCATAATCCGGATACTTATGATGGGCCAGGGAATACGACTTTGTATGGTATTACTTTTATTGCTCAGGATTTAAGGGCCGGTGATTTGGTAATCCCAGCAGCTAATGTTTCATTTGAGCCGATAACGATTGAAAGTTTACCGCCTGGTCAATCAAGAGAGGTTAGGGCGTTAGTGAATGTGCCTTACGGCACTTATGCAACAACTTATTCTGGTTTGGCAATGGCAATCAATAACACCGGCACAACTTCTGATACGGTGAGAATCTACATTACTGTTTTACCGAGTTACGATTTGGATATTTCTGACAATACCGGCAACTTGATTGAGAACCAGATGAGATTAACCGTAACACCGCTTCCTGGAGTTTCATACGACTCAGCGTACTTTGTTTTAATCAACCCGAATAATCCTGATTTAAATGTGGATCCGGATCCCTTTGGCAATTATGATTTAGCGAATATCTACTGGTCAATTGGCGATTTAAATCACATTACCGACCCGTTGGCTTATATTCCAAAAGAAAGCGTTGATGTCTATATGACTACGCCACATTTCTTAGCATCAGGTGGGTCTGAGGATATTGTGGTGAAAGTGAATGTTCCGGAATTTCAAGTGGCTGGCGAGTATAAGTCGTGGTTAATTGTTTATGATGAAGATGCGGATGTTGCCGATTCGTTTGAGCTAAAAGTGATAGTTAATCCGCTTGAAGACATTGATATTATTGAAAATCAGATTGTCAACACTGTAAATACTGGTGACACTTTAGTTTATATTGGCGAATTTACGGTTCTTAACCAAGATAAAGAACAATGGCTTTCAGGTTATGGTGATCCGGACTTTCCATCAAACATTGACTTAAATAATTTGAGGTTTACTTGTGAAAACTTAAGAGAGATTGGACCAACTGGCCGATTTATTCCGGCAGAAAATGTGTTTGTCGAAGTAGTTGGTTCATCAGCAGGTCCATCGCCGTATGGGACGGCTAATATTTCCGAGCTTGCTTTAGGTCAAACGCAAAATATTAAGATATGGGCGCTCATTCCACGCGGCACATATGCGACTTCATACCGTGGTGAAATGCGAGTAATAGATGATGATGGTATTCCATCAGATGTTATTGCAATCCAGATTAATGTTAACGCTTATTATGACTTAGACATTGCAGATAATGAGCAGAGTTTATTTGGCAATAAGATGCGGCTTGCTGGGCCGATGGCATCGCCCACACAAACTGGTTATTTCCGGATGATTAATCCTAATACTTCAGCACTCAATGTTGATCCGGATGTTTATGGTAATGCTGACTTTACTGGCTTTAATTTGTATGTAAGCAATTTGAATTATGTGCCGGTTCCGGGTTCAGATATTAGTTATGTAATTCCGTCATCAGCGGTGGTGGTTACTTTACCAACCGGTCTTTTAAGCGGCGAATCTTATAATGCCAGTGTAGTTGTAAATATTCCGCCGGATGTTTATGCTGGGACTTATCGTGGTATTGTTAGGGTTACCGGTTTACCAGGAATACCAGGGACACCAACCGATGAGTTTGTTTTAGAGGTTGTAGTTGGTGCGGTTGATGATATTGATATTACCGAAGCATCGGTATCTGGGACAGGTAATCATGGCACGACGGTAAATACTGGCTATTTTACGGTTTGGTCAACTGATGCGGCGCATAATCCGGACGCTTATGATGGTCCGGGCAATACGACTTTATATGGTATTACATTTACAAGTCAGGATTTGCGGTTTGGTAATTTTGTGATACCTGGAGCGAATGTTTCGTTTGAGCCGGTCACGATCGAAAGCTTGCCACCGGGTCAGTCACGACAGGTCAGGGCTTTAGTTAATGTGCCTTATGGAGTGCATAATGGAACCTATTCAGGTTTAGCAATGGCAATTAACAATACCGGCACTACATCTGATACGGTGAGAATTTATGTAACGGTCAATCCTTATTATGATTTAGATATTGCGGATAATCAACAGAGCTTAATTGAAAATAAGATGACGCTTTCAGGCCCGATGGGTGCAATAAGGCAAGGCACATTTAGAATGGTTAATCCGAACACGCCAGAGCTTAATGTTGACCCAGACCAATTCGGTAATGCTGACTTTACAGGCTTTACTTACTCAGTTGATACGTTAAAATATATACCATTTGGTAATGAAGAGATATTATATCGCATTCCACCATCAGCAGTGAGCGTTAGTTTGCCGAGCGGACTCGTATCTGGTGCTTCCTATGACGCTCAGGTGACGGTTAATATTCCTATGAACACTTTTGCTGGTGTCTATCGCGGCAAGATTCGAGTCACTGGAACACCGACTTTAAATACCCCGACCGATTCATTCTGGTTAGAGGTAGTAATTGGGCCATACGATGACATTGACATCGATTCAGCGGCAGTGCATGCAACAACCAATCAAGGTACAACGGTCAACACCACATCATTCAGGGTGTATTCAACCGATGCCGCAGTCAATCCAGATCCGGACGGTCCAGGTAATACAACGCTCTATGGTGTGACATTCAGCTGTACAGATTTGCGAAATGGCAATCTGTATATCCCAGCAGAAAATGTCCAGTTTGTACCGACTATTATTGACTCAATCCGACCAGCTGAGTCGTATGCGGTCTATGCACGAGTTAATGTGCCATACGGAACTTATGCTACAACTTACTCAGGTATTGCCACTGCTACTAACAATACAGGCACAACATCGGATACGGTCAGAATTTATGTCACAGTTAATCCTTACTATGACTTGGATATTGCCGATAACCAGCAGAATCTCATCGGCAACAAACTAATTTTATCCGGACCAATGGGCGCAGTAAGACAGGGCAGATTCAGAATAATTAATCCCAATTCAGCCGAACTTAATGTTGACCCAGATCAGTATGGCAACGCTGACTTTACATCGCTGAGTGCAGTAGTTGAGACTCTAAAGTACATGCCTTTTGGCAATGAGGATATTCTGTATTACATCCCACCGTCAGCAGTGACTATTAGTTTACCGAGCGGGCTGGCATCAGGCGCATTCTTTGATGCTAATGCGACCGTCAATATTCCGATGAACACCTTTAGCGGTACCTATCGTGGAAAGGTGAGAATTACCGGCACGCCTGGAACTCCTGGCACGCCATCTGACACGTTTATTCTTGAAGTCTTTGTCGGTCCGTTTGACGATTTGGATATCAGAGAATCATCAGTTAGTGCAACAACTAATCACGGTACAATTGTCAACACATCGACTTTCCGTGTCTATTCAACTGATGCAGCACACAACCCAGACCCAGATGGGCCAGGTAATACCACGCTATATGGCGTGACCTTTAGCGCGACTGACTTAAGATTCGGTAACCATGCTATTCCGGCTGCGAACATTCAGTTTGTGCCAGTTACAGTGGACTCAATCAGACCCGGTGATTCAGTGTTTGTTTATGCTCGAGTCACTGTGCCGTATGGTACGCATAACGGTCTATACACAGGACTTGCAACCGCTTACAATAATCCAGCTACGACATCAGATACGGTGCGCATTAATGTAACAGTAAATGCCTATTATGACTTGGATATTGCCGATAATCAGCAGAATCTAACATCTAACAAGATGACGCTTGCTGGACCAATGGGTGCGACGCGTTATGGATATTTCCGAATGGTCAATCCCAATACACCAGAACTCAACATTGACCCGGATATGTATGGTAATGCCGACTTCACCAGCTTTACCTATACGGTTGACACTTTGCGTTATGTGCCGATGGGTGGTGAAGAGATACTCACTTATATACCGCCATCAGCAGTAACGTTAACGCTACCGAGTGATGGGCTCGTTTCGGGTGGGATGTATGATGCTCGAGTGCAAGTGGTAATTCCAATGAATACTCTGACTGGAACATATCGTGGTCAGGTTACAGTTACCGGCAATCCGTCAGAACCTGGAACACCGACCGACCACTTCATATTAGAAGTTGTAGTTGGAGCATTAGAAGATCTTGACATTGCAGAAGCATCTGTCTCGGCTTCAGGTAATCAAGGAGCGATTGTTACTACTACGAATTTCACAGTTTGGTCAACTGATGCTGCCGAAGGGCATAATCCTGATAGTTATGATGGACCGGGCAATACAACCTTATATGGTATTAATTTCATCGTCAGTGATTTGACCCTTGGCAATCGAACAATTCCTGCTGCCAATGTTCAATTCGTGCCGCCGACAATTGCCGAATTATATCCTGGAACATCAGCCACAGTGAGAGCGATAATTACTATTCCATATGGTACCTATAACGGCACATATACGGGATTAGTGACTGCTCAAAATAATACCGGTTCGGTTTGGGATACAGTTCGAATCTATCTGACAGTCAATTCGGCATATGACCTGGACATTGCAGACAATTTACAAGGACTTGTGGAAAACAAAATGACATTGAGATTGATTCCGAATTTAACGCAATCATCGCAGTTCTTGCTTATCAATCCTGACCGATCAGAAAACAACTATGACCCGGATCCGTATGGCAATGCTGATTTAACAAATCTGCGGTACCATGTTTCTGAGATTTTATATTCCCATGATGGCTACACGCTTGATGGTTCGGAAATCATCTTCAGCAACAATCCTGAGAATCTTGGTTGGGGTCAGTCAGTGTCGGTAAATGTTATCGCAACTGTCAAACCGACTCAACATTACGCAACCTATTATGGTACCGTAACAGTTTCAAAACCGATCGGCGAGATTGATTCAATCTATGATTCATTCACTCTTGAAGTAGTAGTTGGACCACGAGAGATGTTTATGATGCCGGATACAATTGTCGTTATTGGCAATGCCGGTGAATTTGCTGATACAGTCTTCTATGTCAAAAACATTGGAAATAAGACGATTGACCGGATTGAACTCTTCCCAATGACCGACTTCTATTCAGCCGGTGGTATCAGAATACCAATGAAGACTATCGAATTTACACCACCGATTATTGTTGATTCAATAAAAGTTGGCGAATCGACCGAAGTTACACTCAGAGTAGATATTCCACGTGGTATGCTACCAGGTCATTATATCGCCAAAGCCAAAGCAATGCAACAGCGCGGTGACCCAGCATTTAACTTTATTATTCTGCTCAATGTTCGATATCGCCCAGATATTTCCGAAGAGATTATCTTCTCAGATAATCCAGTGACCGGTAGTTATGTTGATATTGGAGTTTATGGTTCAGAACCGAGACTGACGATAATGAATATGGCGGCTGAGATTGTGTTGACGGTGCCAACTGAAGAAATCAAAGACGGCGTCTATCGTTGGAATTTAGTAAATGCAAAAGGAAAATCGGTTGCCCCAGGATTATATGTTGTGATTCTGCAGTCAAAGATTGACGAAAAAGATAAGGTCTTTACTAAAAAGCTACTAATCGTAAAATAAGAAAAAATGCCACGGAGGCACAGAATGTCCAGAGAAAAACATAAAAGAATCTGGTTCTGTGCCTCCTGGGCAAACCCTTTTGGAGGAAAAATGAAAAGTATTAGCATATATCTTTTGGTATCGATTTTATGCATTACTGGCGGATATGCAATTTCCAATAGAGCGGGTGAAGCATTGGTATCGCCGTTTGAGATTTCAATTACTGCTCGGCAAACAGGTGTCGGCGAAGCGTTCACGGCT
The DNA here is from genome assembly GCA_039802265.1 of Caldifarciminota bacterium. GTDB lineage: Bacteria > Hydrothermota > Tepidihabitantia > SM23-42 > JAOAFX01 > JBDRWI01. The sequence goes on from JBDRWI010000049.1 coordinate 7,926, forward strand.
TATTACGACTGTAACTCTTTTCTCTACAACCCGGCAAGTTTGGCGATGCTTGAATACGAGTTTATTTCTGCAACCCATAATCGTTGGATTGTGGGTTCATCGCAGTCGTATTTAGGAGCGGGGCTACCTTTTAACTGGGGATTTCTCTCGTTAGGTTTAATCTATTTTAAACAAGGTGAAATCGACCTTTACAATAACTGGGTCAATCAACTTGAGCGTAAATCAGTTTATGACCTTGGCTGTATTTTTGGCTATGGTGGCAACTTTCATCGTTATCTTTCAGCTGGTATCAACGCCAAAGTGTTATATCATGATTGGGCAGACTATACGATGGCTGGTTTTGCGTTTGATGTCGGTGCTATTTGCCCCAATGTCAAATTGCCTTATGATATCGGCAACCTTAATGCTGGTCTTGTTATCCAAAATATCGGACCAAAAGAACGGTTAAGGTATGTCGGTTTTAATCAACCGTTAACCCCAAAACTGGGCATCGCGGTTGAGTTTCCAGAAGTATCAATCTTTAACTTTAACTTTTTAGCTGATGCGTCGTATCCGATATATGATGCAAACTTCCGCGCTAATTTTGGACTTGAAATTTGGGCCTGGAAACAACTGGCATTACGAGCTGGCTATCGACTTGGTTATGATATTAGCAAAGCAAATCTAACTTTTGGTGCTGGGTTAAAATATAAGTCATTCAATTTTGACTATGGGTTGGTTGATTATGATTATGTTGGTTTAACTCATCGATTTACCGTGTGTATGCGTTTAAATGAAATGAAACCGGTTGGACCATTTAGAGTGCTTGATAGAAAAATTGATGGTTTAACAGATAAAGTTGATGCCCTTAAAGGAGACGTTACTGATTTAAAATTATCGGTTGACCAAGTTAAAGATTTAATAAAGACATCATTAAAGACCGCGGTTGATTTATTCTACATTCGCCATTTCCTAAATGTCCATTTCCCGTTTGACTCTTATGAAATTACCAAGTCAGAATATTGGAAAATTGATGAGGCGGTTCGATTAATTAAAACTTATTATGCTGACCAGGTGATTATTCTTGAAGGACATACCGATGTTGCCGGCAGCGATCCTTACAATCAGGTTTTGTCAGAACGACGAGCACAAGCAGTCAAGGATTATATGGTCAGCAAAGGTATTCCGGCTGAGCGAATTGAAATTCGAGCCAAGGGTGAGACTGAGCCGATAAATTATGAGACCGGACCGGGCGTTCGCGGAAGGGAAAATAGGAGAGTTGTATTTGTGGTATCTGAGTAATAAATAATAAATCAATGCTTAATATAATAAATAATAAAAAATAATCGCAGGGTATGTCTTTGCGAGATGCACGAGATAGTTGGTTTTCGACACCAACAGCAAATCTGAGGCAATCTCGCAAAGACAAATCCGAAAGGAGTTAACTATGTGTAATAAAAAATATGTTGCCTTACTTATTCTTGTGGTTTTTGTGCTACCGCTGGTTGCTGATGTGCTTCTGGATGAAAACTTCGATTTGGTGACTGTTCCTAATATGCCGACAGGCTGGGTAGTGATTGATAACAATAGCGATGGCAAGACTTGGACAACAACCACTTCTCATCCCCGCTCTATCCCGAATTGTATCAGATATAATTACAGCACATTGAATACGGCTAATGACTGGTTTTATACCAGTGGTTTGGCGTTACAATCCGGAATAACTTATACCTTGGAGTTTTATTACCGAGGTTCAAATCCGTTCTTTACTGAAAAGTTAAAGGTTTATTATGACAATGACCAATCAGTCGGTGGCGGAACACAGATTCTCGATTTACCCAATATCACTAATACCATTTACCAACAGGCATTGGTTGATTTTACCGTGCCAAGTTCGGGCACTTATTATCTTGGTTTTCAGTGTTATTCAGCGGCTAATCAGTGGAATCTGCGGATTGATGATATTAAGGTCTATAAGCAAGTGCACGATGTTGGTGTAGATTCCATTCTCGAACCCGACCCGATTACCTATAATGTCTCAACACCAATTACTCCGGAAGTGCGGGTGAGAAATTATGGTCAGAACACCGGTGGCGAAGTTAATGTCAAGGTTTACGGAATGATTTTGTGGTATGGCAATGATTCTACCCGCACAACAACGCCGACTGTGGTTTACTTTGATTCAGTATTATTGCCGAGACTTGAAATCTGTTCACCGGAAATTGTGCAGTTTACACCATGGCAACCGATTGCGTGTTATTCACGATTTGTTGCCTGGACTGCGCTGGCTAATGATATTGACCGAAGCAACGATACTTCAAAGGTTGATTTTGCAGTTGACTTCCGCGATGTTGCGGTAAAAAGTATTGTTATTCCCCAAGACACTGTGCTATGGTGCACCGAATCAATTCCGACCGATACAGTTGTCAATTATGGTCATAGAACCGAATCATTCTGGGTTTTCTTTAAGTCTTTGAATAATCTATCGCAAGTTGAATATTTAGATTCGGTTTATATTGTCGATTTGGCAGCTGGTGCGAAGCAAGTGGTTATGTTTAAGCCCTGGCACTTTCCAGTCTGTAATCATACTGCAATTTCCTGGACTAAATTGAGTGGTGACGAAAATCCGCATAATGATACAGTAGTAAAGCCTTACGTGGTTAAAAAGTATGACTTTGAAGTCATTAGCGTGTATAACATTCCAGATACCGCGCAGGTCTGCAACTGGTATATGCCAAAGATGATTATCCATAATAATGGCGCACATACTGGACCACAATCAGCAATTGCCCATATGAATATCTATCGTAATAACGTATTAATTAGCCAGTTCACTGCTCCGACCAGGTTATTAAATCCTTGCGAAAATGATACGATTAGTTTTGAATGGCATGCTGAATCGGCGTGTAGTCATACTATCAAAGCCTGGGTTGAGTTGGCTGGAGACCAGAACCACGCTAATGACACTGTCTGGAAGAATTTTGTCGTGAAATATTATGATGCCGAAGTAGTTGCGATTCTCAATGTGCCTGATACGGTCACGGTTTGCAATAATGTGACTGCTAAAGTTGTTGTCCATAATAATGGTGTGCATATCGGACCGCAACTGTGCTGGGTGTATTTTAAGCTTTATCGCGGTGTCGATAATGGTGAAATTGACTGGACATTGATTAAACAGGATTCGATGCAAATGACCTTAACCCCATGTGTCTATGATACTGCGTTCTTTACCTTTCATGCCGATAGTGCCTGCTGGCATAGAATTTTTGCAAAGGTTAAATGTCCACTTGACCAAAATCCCCACAATGACTCAATCTACAAAGACTTTGTGATTAGATATTATGACTGGGAATTAATTGGACCAATTACTGGTTTGCCAGATACAATGAAGGTTTGTAACTTGTATTATCCAACAGTCAATGTCCACAATAATAGCAAACACACCTATCCTGAATCAGCACGGGTCTTTATGAAAGTTTATCGTAATGGGCAGTTGTTGCCGATGTTTAGTTTTGTTGAGGTCTATTTAGCACCTTGTCAGACCATCCCGGTTCAGTTTGAATGGCATGCTGACTCGGCTTGCACTCACGAATTTGTGTTCTATGTCGAACCCTATATTGCCGGTCATGATGCTAATCCGAATAACGATACCTTGAAAAAGACAACTGTTGTCCAGTGGTTTGATGTCGGTGTCGTTTCAATTGGCGGTATTCCAGATACGGTGCAGTACTGCAATGATATTACTCCAACTGTAACGCTTCACAACTACGGCATCCATACCGGCCCAGTCAATTGCACACTGAATGTTGTCATTTATCGTAACCAGAATCTGATACCGGTCTTTAGCACGACAATACCAGTAAATGACTTAAGACCTTGCGTTGACAGCGTAATTACACTTGACCCATATCATCCTGATACCTGCTTCCACCGAATTGTTGCAACAGTGAATTTTGCGTCTGATCAGAATTCGACTAATAACTCAAAAGAAGACACGTTTGTGGTTAGATATTTTGATGTTGAAGCGGTTTCAATTGAAAATCTACCAGACACGGTTGACTACTGCAGCACAATCAATCCGAAGATTGTCGTGCATAATAACGGAGTGCATGTGCCATCACAATCGGGGTGGGTGATTTATGAGGTCCAGCGTTCGCACGATATGATTAACTATTATCCAGTATATGTTGACTCGCAACCGAAGACTCTTGAGTATTGCGTGATGGATACAGTTGAATTCAGCTATCATCCAGATTCGGCTTGCTATCACAAAGTTGTTGCAACGGTCAGATTCAATCCTGACCAGAATCCGAGTAATAATATGGTTTCAAAAGACTTTGTCGTGCGCCTGTATGACTTTGAGATTGTAGATGTTATTGGTGTGCCTGATACTATTGAACAGTGCAATTACTTTGATGTAAAGGTCAAGATACATAATAATGGCGTCCATACCGGACCGCAACCTTCGACAATCTATCTTCAAGTCTATCGTGAAGGCATGCCAATCGGAGTACCGCTACAACAATCAATGCCGAACTTAGAACCGTGTGAAATAGATTCGTTCACATTTACTATCCATGCCGAGCAATATTGTAATCACACAATTAAAACCTGGGTTTCAGCACCAATTGACCAAAATCCAATAAATGACACAGTATGGAAGAACTATGTTGTATCATATCACGATGTCGGTGTTGTTGCGATTTCAGTGCCAGATACGATTGATTACTGCACATTTATTTCGCCAGCAATCACGATTCATAATTTTGGTATCCATACTGGCTCTGTAAATGGCGAGCTTAATGTCACCATCTATCGTCGTTATGGCAGTGAACCAGAAGTTGTTGAAACAACCTATGTGGTCAATGTTGAAAATCTAAGACCATGCGTTGATTCAATAATTACTTTGATACCATACCATCCTGATACCTGCTTCCACCGAATTGTTGCCACCGTAAACTTTACCCCTGACCAGGTTTCAGCAAATAATACTATGGAAGATACATTTATCGTTAGATATCGTGATGTTGCAGTCGGTAATATCTGGTTTGACCCAAGTCTACCCGGTGATACGGTAATTACTTGTAACGATGTTACGCCCAAGGTTGAGGTTTATAATAATGGTTCTCATGTTGGACCAGTGCCGTGCACTGTTAGAATGCGCATCTGGCGTTATGAAATTAAACTTGATAGCTTGTGTTCAATCTCGCCAGATACCTTAAAACCAATTGTGCTCTACGATACCTTTGTCGTGGTAGTGCTTAATCCTGGCCTGAATATTGTTGATATGCCGCAAATCCACTTCTACTGGTATAATATCTTCTGGGTTGGTGACCATCATCGTGTTGAAGTAACGGTCAGCTCACCTGGCGACCAGAATCCAACCAATAACTACAACTGGAAGAAATTCATTGTTAAAGGTTCGAATAATGATTTACAGGTTAGTTATGTCGGCTTACTCAAGAATAGCATCCAGGTTATTCCTGATGGTGAATCACTAAAGGTTGGCTATGCCTACAACCCAATTGCCGTTGTGGCTAATACTTCGCCAACCGCTTCGTTTAGAAGTTATTACAAGATTGTTCGCGAACGTGATGGAAATATTGTCTTCTCGCGTTACTTAGACAAGACCTTACTACCATGGACATATGCTTGTCTGTATTATCAATCAGGCTGGGTGCCAACTGATACCGGTTGGTATACTGTGACTTGTTGGCTCGGATTCAGACCAGGTGTTGATGTTAATCCAGTTAATAATTCAATGAGCAAGCGCTACTATGTTAAATCTCCACATGCAAGTGACAAAGCAATTCAGGCCGAAGAAGTCGCAACACCAAAGGTCTTTGCAATGCATCAGAACTATCCGAACCCATTTAATAATCTAACTCATATCAAATGGCAGATTCCAGTTGATGCCCATGTAACACTTTCAGTCTATGATGCTTCTGGTCGAGTTGTGAAGACATTGGTTAATGAGAAACGAGCAGCTGGTTATTATAGCACAATCTGGGATTGCACCGATGAGCACAATCGTAAAGTCTCCGCGGGTATCTATTTCTATGAGATGAAGGCGGGCGAATTTAGTCAACGCTATAAGATGGTAATCACGCGTTAACGAACATTCATTAATCGGCTTTCTGGGGCTTGCGCCGAAGAGCAAGCCCCTTTAATTTATGTTTTTTATTACATTTGGAGGAAATGTGAAACAGAAATTAATAATTGAATTTGTGTCGCTGATGTTAATTCTTGGCATCGGTCTTGCCAATACTCCCCAAGTTGTTTTTGATAAAGATGCAATGCATCCGAAAAGACCAGACCCTGCAGATTTGATAGTTGTCACCAACGGGTTCTATGATTTGATTATTGAGACTGATTATGGTATTGGCACATACACTGTTAGAACTGGTAGTAATCACCCAGCAACCGTTGCTGCCGGTGGAGTTAAACAGAATGTGTTGTATGGTGGTGCATACGGTAATCCCTGGTCAACTTACCTAACCGTGAAATCTTATACTTCTAATACGAATTATTATACAAGAACAGGCACTCCATATCCAGATTCAGGTTGCACTGGCGTGCAACTTGATAATGCGATATCTTCAATAACGCAACCTACACCGACATCAGTCTTATGTGTTTGGAATATTACTGGTATGAATGATTATTTGACAATCAAACAGAATACTTTTATTGACGGCACGACGCTGGATGATTCCAAAATCGGCGTGACCGCTACAGTTAAGAATACCGGCAATGATACCGTAAAAATTGGTATTAGATACGAATGGGATATTATGATTGATGGTAATGACGCTTCAATATTCAGAACAAAAAATCCCCAAGGACCTTGGCTAAATACCGAAACTCAATGGTCAAACATTTATTATACTCATTACGAGATAACTGACAATCAGTATACTCCGACTTTTTATAATTTAGGAACAGCAACCGGGCCATCTTATCTTACACCACCACCAACACCGCCTGATTTATTATCTTATGCATCCTGGTATTATAGCTATTCCAATGCATTTAATTATACGGTGCAGGGTTTGTCTGGTTATGACAGCGCAATCCTCTATTACTGGGGCGATAATTTAGCTAATGCCAAAATACTTGCACCGGGCGATTCAATAATGGTAACCCAATACTTGTTCGCTTCGCTATTTACATTTACTTATCAAGCGGATAATCATATCAAGAATTCTAATGAGGGCACATACATTGGCGACAATATTTATAATCTGAATGGTGAAGGGCAAACCAAAACACAAAATGCCTCGACTGTCAATCCGGCAGTCTATCATATCAAGATTGAAAATGATGGTAATGGGTCAGATGGTTTCATTGTTAACGAATTAACGACTGACAGACAAAATTGGAATGTCAGTTATTATGACGCATTAATCGGTGGCAATAATATTACATCAGAGATTCAAGGTAGCGGTTGGTCAACCGGTGCGCTTAATCCCGGGCAATTCCGTGAAATCAGAATGGAAGTTATACCCGATGCCGGCGTCGCCAACGGCAGCACAAAAACAATTGATGTAATGTCAACATCAGTGAATGATAACGCCAAAAAAGATGTTGTCCGAACAATCACTACTGCCGGTATCCAAGGCGTTCATGATGTTGGGGCATATCAGATTATATCGCCAAGCGGTGTTGTTAATGTCGGGGATTTAGTAATTCCCAAAACAGTTGTTCAAAACTACGGTGATTTTACCGAGTCATTTAGTGTTAACCTTTCGTTTAATGGCTATAGCGATACCAAGAGTGTATTTAATTTAGCCCCTGGTGCAATTGACACGGTTGAGTTTGATGGTTGGACTGCAGTTCCTGGCTGGTATTTAGTAAAATCGTATACCATGCTCAGTGGCGATGAAGACCCTGAAAATGATACGACTTATATGGAATTTTATGTTTCGGCTCAGATGGTTGATGTGGCAATTGTTGATATTTTAGTGCCGTCAGAACCAATCGTCAGTTGTTATGATTATGAGCCAGCAGTGCTTATTCATACAAGCGGTGCCAGCGGTCCAGTCCCCTGTTCAGTTTTAGTTAGAATTACTCGTTTTCCATCACGAATGATTAGTTACTGTAATGTCGGCGTCGACTCACTCAATCCAATTGTTGAATATGAAGAATGGGTTTATACAATGGTTAATCCTGATTATGACACAGTTTATTTGCCAAGTTGGCATCCTTATTGGTGGGATATCGACTGGACTCAATACCCAGCATATCATCTTGTTTATGCCGAAGTAATTTCACCTAACGATGAAAATCCTAATAATAATAGTATGTTAAAGCAATTTACGGTTGATGGACGGCCTAATGATTTGCAGATGAACTGGACTGGGCTGTTAAATGGCTACGAAGTAATCCATGATGAAACAATTCCGAATGTGACCTACAATGTTGCATCAGCGGTGTCATTATCTGAAGGTGGCCCGAATGCCCGATTCCGCTCCTGGGTTAAAATCATCCGTGAAGCAGATAATGCCGTTG
>JBDRWI010000050.1:0-16413 GCA_039802265.1 Caldifarciminota bacterium
TCGTGCTCCGGGTCATTAAAAATAAATCGCTTGCAACAATAACATTTACTAAAGAAGATGATTTTGAAAAGGCCGCAAAAACTACTCTATCCAATGCAAAAATTATGTCACAAAATAATTGTATACCAGTTGAGTTTAGTTCAGTCCCAATTATAAAAGACAAATTCACGCCCGAACTCAAAGAAGACCCTGAAAAGATTTCTATTGAAGAGAAGATAGAACTAACCCGCCATTATAATGAGTTACCTTACAAAATATCAGGAATAATACATACTGATATCGGTTATAGTGAAACAATAAGAGAAAAATGTTTTGTGAACACCGAAGGAACCGAGCTATTACTTGCAAGGCTGAAGCCTTGCCCTACATTGGTTTTTATCTTACGACAGGAAACGAACATTTTTAATTTGAAACGGCATTAGCTGAAACTTTTTGGAGATTTTTGCGTAATACATAATATAGAAGGCAATTGAGGGCAATACAAGGCAATAAGGGGCAATATAGGGCAATGGAGAAGGCAAGAAAGGGCGATAGAAGCAATTTAAGGCAATCAGGGGCAATAGAAGGGAAGGCTAAAGAGGGCTAAAGAAGGCGATAGAAGGCTAAAAGGCAATAACGGCAAAAAAGGGCGAAGAAGGGATATTAAGGGTGAAGAGGGGAATGGAATTGGGGATTTCAAGAAAGATGGTTGTCAGGTTGGGGTTGGGATGCCGGTATTATAAAATCGTAATAGGTAAATTTTCCCAAAAATCCATCTCCCCTTGTGGGAGAGGGTAAGGGTGAGGGGTAAGAAAAAGGTGAAAAATCACCCTCCCCTTTATCCCCTCCCATCAAGGGAGGGGATAATTGAAGTAAATTTAGAAAAAAACTTAACTGTTAAATAAAATATAAAGGAGTGACATGATTTTTCTATTATTAGTGTTAATCACAAATAACAAATCTGTTGAGGTGCGGTTTACAGAAATTGCACCGGTGATTGATGGCAATATCGAAGAAATCTGGCTCAGGGCAGATTCGGCTTATGATTTTATTCAGTATATGCCTTATGAAAAAGAAAAACCATCGGATAATACCGTAGTATATGTTTTACAGGATGAAAACAATCTCTATTTTGCCTTTCGCTGCTGGACAAAGAATTATAAACCAGTGAATCAGATGGGCAGTAATGATGATGCAGTTAGTGTATATCTTGACCCATTTGGAAGCAAAACTACTGCATATCTATTCAAAGTTTATGTCAGCGGTGTGTATGATGATGGCTGGGTGCTTGATGATGGCCGTTCTACAGATTTGTCCTGGGATGGTGTCTGGAATTTTGCAACAAAGATTCATGATGACCGCTATGAGGTAGAGATAAAAATTCCATTCAAATCCATTCGCTATAAAAAGGGACTTTCAGAATGGGGGATAAATTTCAGGCGTTATATTCCAGCAAGGCAGGAGACTGATTACTGGACCGAGGTTTCCCAGAAAGAAGGTATGCTGGTGTCAAAATTTGGTACTCTAAAAAATATCAACCCTCAGGCAAAGGGATATTATTTTGAGATTTATCCCGAAGGCTTTGTGCGACAGGATAAAGATACTGTGGAGACTACGACTAAACCCAGCGTTAGTTTGAATCTCAAATGGGATATTACATCACAGACAACATTGAATGCAACCGCATTTCCTGATTTTGCCCAGATTGAATCTGACCCATTTACCTTGAATCTATCAAGATATGAAACCTATCTGAGTGAGCGTCGGCCTTTTTTTATTGAAGGTTCAGAGATATTCAGAATGCCGGATTTTGGTGAAGGCACGGGCTTTTATAAGCCATTGAGAATTTTCTATTCCCGTCGAATTGGGAAGTCAATAAATGGTGAAATTGTGCCGATAATCGGTGGACTGAAATTGACGAGCAAATCAGAAAAATTAAACTATGGTTTATTTGGTGCCTATACCGATGAGGTTAGAGACAGCAATATTGTGCTTGAGCCGAGGCGTGGGTTTGGTGTGTTTCGTGCAAGATACGGTGTTTTAGAGAATTCAGACATTGGAATGTTATTCAGCGGCACCGCAGTCAATAAGGATACATACAATTATGCAATTGGTATTGATGGGGTATATCGGTCAGGACCGAATCAACTTATCATTCAGGGTACAATGAGTGATAAAATTGGAAAGAGGGATTGGTCAGTATCTTCGGGTTATTTTGGGTTTATCAAGAACTTTTTGACAATGGGTAGTGTTCAGGTGATTGGTGATTCATTTGATGTTGGGGATATTGGTTATGTGCCCTGGGCAGGGATGAAGAAGTTTATGTTATTTACCGGTCCTTACAAAACATATCAAAAAGGATTTTTAAGAAACCTCTGGACTGGACTTGGTGGTGCGCTGGTACAGGACCCCGGTGAAGAAGAATGGTCAAAGATAGGATTATTCAATTTTAATTTCAATTTTAGAAATAATTGGGGTGCAAGTTTGGAATTTGAGGGAGGTCCTTATTATGATGCGGATACAAACTTTCTATTCCGCTGTGCAAATCTTTCAATTTGGGGAAATGGACCGGAATACAATATCTGGGCTGGTGGTAATGTAAACTATTCTTATAATTACTATCGTGGATTTCTTGCATATCAGGCACAGACCTATCACGGATTTTACTGGACGATAATGCCCAGGTTTTCAATTAATTTTGATTCGTATCTCTGGGTTGAATGGGATACGACAAATAGAATTATCTCAATCTGGCCTTCAGCAACCCCAAGGATAGATATTAAAATTATGCCGACAATGACCTTTGGGATATTCAATGAGTTCGTCTTCAATACACCTGGAACCGATTTTGGTAAAACTGAATATTTGAGAAACCGCTTCGGTTTTCTCTTTTCTTACAACTTCAAACCCAAATCATGGCTCTATATTGCCCTGAATGACTATCGTACAAATCTGGGTCAGGGTCTTGCACTTCAAAATCAGGTCGGTGCAATAAAGGCGAAGTATTTGATATATTTCTGACAGGGCAATACAAGGGAATTTATGGCAATAGGGGGCAATACAAGGCAATAAAGGGCATAATAGGGCGGTGAAGGGCAATTTAGGGCAACCGAAGGCAATACAAGGCAATTAAGGGCAATTGAAGGCAATACAGGACAATTTAGTATAAACGGATTCAAAAGTTTACTCTTTTCAGACCACCTGCAAAAGGGGCTTGACTTATCCCATTTGCTTATTATAATGATTCATATTATGGTCAATTATCAATGAATGGATTTAAATTTTTTCTTATCGGAATGCTTACGCTGGGAAATCTCTCTGCCAGCGTTAAAATCCAGGTAGCAACAACGGTCCAGCTCCTTGATAACGGCAATATTCTTATTCTTGATGCAGGTAATCCTGCAACCAATATGTTTAGCAAGATTATTGAAGTTGACTCACGTGGCAGTTTAATCTGGGCATATGTGAATGGTGGACTCCGCTTTGCACATAGTGCTGAGAAACTTACCAATGGCAACATTTTAATCACTAACACCAATTTAGACCAGGTTATTGAAATAAATCAAGATGGAGAAATTGTCTGGTCATGCCCGGGTTCGTTTGATTATCCCAATGATGCAAATCGCTTGAGTAACGGCAATACATTGATAACCGATCGTGACAATGACCGAGTTGTGGAGGTAACTTCGGACGGCACAATAGTCTGGGAATACAATCAACTTGAGGGACCCCATAATTCTGACCGTCTTTCCAATGGCAATACTCTAATCTGTGACTCAGGGAATAATCGTGTCCTGGAGGTTGATTCCAATGGTAACATAGTCTGGTCTTACACAACAGGGCTTTACTGGCCTCGTGATGCAGACCGTCTGGCTAATGGCAATACCCTGATAACCGATACCCATAATCACCGGATTATTGAAGTAACACCCGGTGGAGAAATTGTCTGGAGTTATACAAATTTAATCAGCCCCTATGAGGCGGACCGTCTGCCCGATGGGACAACTTTGATCAGTGATATCATTTCCGGTAATAGCCGGATATTGGCAGTTGACTCAAGTGGTGCCATTGTCTGGCGCTATCCATCAACAATTCCGGTGGTGGTTGATACAGTATGGATACACAATCCTGCGTCCGGTTGCACACTCAATGTTCATATCCACCGACCAGTTGATGCAAGTCCTACACACCGTTTTCCAGGTGTAATTATTATCCCGGGTGGCAATGGTACCGGAACAAGTTATGATTCATCCGGTGTTGCCGACCGAATTGCCGATGATGGATTTATTTTAGTCCATTTTGACCCTGACGGCAGGGGTCTAAGCACCAATCACGGCACATATACCTATGAAGATTATTGCGGCAATATTCAGCAGGACGGGTTATGGGAAATTGCAAAATACTTACGCCAGAATCCATACATTGATACAACTGCACTGGGAATCTATTCTCAGTCATATGGTATCACAATGGCCTCGGGTATGTTAGCGCGCCACCCGGCAGACCCGCCGATAAAATTTTTGTTAGACTGGGAGGGACCGGCTGACCGAAACCAAACTTCCCAGGATTCAGGTGGACATGTTCCGGTACCGGTTGATTCCGATCTGTTCTGGCTGGAACGGGAAGCAGGCAGATTTATGAAATCAGCAAATGTATATTATATCCGACATCAGACCCGGGTTGACCATAATCCAAATGTAACCGAGAATGAACATGCGATAGCACTTATTGATAGCACTACTGCAGTACAATATGGCGGAAAGGGAATTTCTCCTTGGACAAGGGTCAACGATTCCTTTATGAATCCTCCGAATACGGTTTATACGATGACTAATCCTCCCCAGTGGGTCCCGGAAACTTTACAGAAATTTACTGATGTACGCAATTTAATATATCTACATGAACTGGCACTTAAACAAGAATTGCAGGGAATAGATAAATACCGGGCTGATAACAACTGTACCCCGGTCAAAAATCTTTTGTTAAAAACGATATTTGGTGCCACAAGTTTTTCGGTTCAATTAGCCGAAAACCAGTTCTGTTCAATAAGGTTGTTTGATTCCTGTGGTCGGCTATTAAGAGAGTATTATAATGGACTCTTGAATAGAGGGCTTTATACCTATTCATTCCGTGAATTGCCCCCTGGTGTCTATTTTATTCAAGTAAAGACACCAAAGAAATATGATACAGCAAAGATTGTTCGGATTAAAAATAACACAGAATAGTTCTAAATAAATTTTTAATCGAATAATGGATCTATAAGATGAATGGAGATCGTAATCTTGATTTTTCGAGTTATTTTGGTAAAATATTTTTATGAAGGATTTGTGTTTACAGACCGAACTTCAATACCCATATTCAATGATTTTTTTGCCTTTCTTTTTTGTTTTGATGAAATTACGCAATCTTTCAATTGTCCGGAGTAAAGATGGATAACAGAACCTGGCGTCTTCTTGATACCGGTGTTCTAACTGCCGCAGAAAATATGGCCATTGATGAGATGCTGCTTGAATTTCGTGCCGAGCATAAGATACCGAATACCCTAAGGATACTGCAATTCAACCCGCCCGCCACCCTGGTTGGATTCCATCAATCGGTGGAACAGGAGGTTAGAATTGATTACTGTAATAAAATGGGTATTGATATAAACCGGCGTATAACTGGTGGTGGCGCTATATACTTTGATAAAACACAACTGGGATGGGAAATAGTCTGTAGCAAAAAATTTTTTAATCATTCTATACCCAATGTTGAACTTTTTAAAAGACTTTCTTGGCCCGTGATTGATATGCTCGCTCATCTGGGAATAAGGGCAAATTTCCGGGGACGGAATGATATAGAGATAAATGGAAGGAAGATATCTGGCACCGGCGGGGCTGAATGGGGAGATGCATTCCTATTTCAGGGGACTCTCCTCGTTGATTTTGATGTCGATACAATGTTACGGGCATTACGCATCCCGGTTGAAAAATTGAAACGGCATGAGATTGATTCTCTAAAGGAAAGGGTAACCTGCATTAAATGGGAAATTGGTTATACACCCGATATCAGAATCCTTAAGGAATTGATTATAAAGAGTTTTGCAGGGCATTTCGGCGTAAAGTTTATTGAATCAAATTTTACCGAACTGGAATTAAAAGCACTCCCGGCATACCTGGAGAAATTTCGCTCAAATAAATGGATATACAAGGTGAGAGCCCCGGTTTCTGAACAGCCCTCTATTTATATTACCCGTCTGAGCAAGGCAGGGAAAATAAAGGCATTCTTCACTTTAAACCTACGCCATAAAAGAATTCAAAGTGCCATATTTATCGGTGATTTTTTTGCCTATCCAGCCAGGGCAATATTTGACCTTGAATCGGGATTTAAAGAAATGCCCCTTGAAAAAGAAGCGATGATTCAGAAAATAAAAGAGCATTTTCAGAATCAGAAGGACTTATACATACCGGATGCAAAGATTGAGGATTTTATTAAGATAATCGATAGTCTTTTTGAAAAATTGAAGCTTATGGAACTGGGCATTCCACCCGAACAGGTGAATCATATCTTCCTTGTGAATGGTGCATACGAAGAGATTCTCCAGCAAAGACCCAATTATCTTCTTCTCCCCTATTGTGCCAAATCAACGAGATGTTCTTATCGGTATAAAAACTTATGTGCGATGTGCGATGAATGCACAGTGGGTGATGCATACAGATTAGCACTTGCAACAAAGATTAAACCAATTACGATAATAAGTTTTGAAGACCTGAAAGCAAAGCTTATTGCTTTAAGAAAAAACAGGGCACCCGCCTATATTGGATGTTGCTGTGAACAATTTTATACCAAACATCAGGATGTATTTGAATCTACCGGTATACCCGCGATACTCCTTGACATAAATAATGAAACCTGCTATGATTTAGGCAAGGCGACTTTTGCCTATAAGGGCGAATTTGAAAATCAAACTGAACTGAATTTAGGATTACTAAAAAAGGTGCTTGATGGAATATGATGTTTTGGTAGTTGGTTCCGGACCTGCGGGTTCAATAACCGGCTGGCATATTGCCCGTGAGGGGTTTAGTGTTTTAATGATAGATAAAAAGAAAGAAGCAGGATCACCGGTGCAATGTGCAGAATATGTCCCCGCTGTCCTATCAAGAGAAGTATTAATTCCTGGTGATGCCATAGCAAATGAAATAAAGGGATTGAAGGTATATTTCCCCGATAATCGTTCATATGAATTTTCTATGCCGGGCTATATCCTGAATCGTGCGGTCTTTGATAAACACCTGACATTGAACGCAATCAAAGCCGGTGCATGTTTATGGTTAAAGACAAAATTCCTCGGCTTTGAAAACAGCAGGATTTTTGTTTCCCAAAATGGGCGGATAATAGAAGTAAGTGCAAAAATTATTGTCGGCGCTGATGGGTCCAATTCCCGCGTAGGGCGCTTGATAAATAGCAGACATAAAGATTATATTATCGCATTTCAACAGGAACTACCGTTAATGGAAAAGATGGAATACACAGAGGTCTATTTTGATAAAAAAATCTTTGGTGGGTATGCTTGGTTATTCCCCAAGAAGCATAGTGCCAATGTTGGATTGGGTGTGAAGATTGGTTGCAAATTAAAGGTCAAAGAGCTATTTCTTCAATTTGTTGAAAAGCTTGTAAATGAGAAAAAGATTATTAATACACCTTTGAAGACCGCCACCGGTTTGATTCCGGTAGGAGGACCTACCAGCACAGTAAAAAATAATATCCTGCTCGTCGGCGATGCTGCTGGACAGACACATCCAATCACCGGTGCCGGTATTGCCCCGGCAATAGTGTGTGGGAAATTTGCCGCACGGTCAATAATAAAGGCATTGCAAAAAAATGATTTGAATCTGCTTTTTATGTATGAGAAGGAATGGAAAGATTTCTATCTTAAAGAATTGAATCGGGCAACCCAAAAAAGAAAAAAGATGGAAGAAAACTGGCACCGATTGGAAGAGATATTAAAAGAATGCTGGGTATCATTTCCTGAATATTATGGATGACCTGAGAGGTCTTGCAAAAAAGGCAAGGGAGCTATCGTATTCTTATCATGGAAGAAAGGTCACATTCTATATACCCGGAATGTTTTATTACAATGGTACCCGAGGTGAATTTCCGGCAATATCGCTTACCGGGAAGACCTGCCAACTGAATTGCGACCACTGTCAGGGAAAACTTCTGGAATCTATGATTTCAGTGGGAAATCCTGAAGAGCTCCTGAAGGTGGCTCTATCGTTCAATAATAATGTCGCGGGATTCCTTTTAAGCGGTGGGTTCAATAAAGACCATACAATCCCTTTGGAAAGATTTCTACCGGCGATAAAAGAGATAAAAGAGAGAACCAAACTAAAAATAACCCTTCATTGTGGTATCTTGGACCAGAAGACCTGCAATATGCTCAAAGAGGTAGGAATAGACCAGGCACTCATCGATCTCATTGGCGCTGATGATACAATAAGAAATGTTTATAGAACTGATAAAAGAGTCAGTGATATTGTAGATACAATAAAAAATTTATTATATGCTCAAATTCCGGTTATACCACATATTGTAATAGGAATAGATTATGGCAAGATTGTGGGTGAATATCGCGCGGTTGAAATGATAAAGGAATTCCCAGTTGGTAGGCTCGTCTTTGTTAGCCTAATGCCTCTGCCTGGCACACCAATGGAAGATATCAATACCCCGAGCGCAGAGGACATCGCAAGATTGATGGTCAATGCCCGATTGAAAATGCCTGCTGTTGTCATGGCATTAGGCTGCGCCCGGAAAAGGGGTTATAAGGATATAGACCTGTGGGCAATTGAATGTGGTGTGAATCGCATTGCCCTGCCAGCGGATGAAGCAGTAGTGAAGGCAAAGGAATATGGACTCTCTATTGAATGGCAGAAGACATGCTGTTCATTATAGAAAGACTTATGGTAACGCGAAAAAAAAGAAAAAAATTTTATAGAGTAGGACTTAATAGTCCTTCGATTAAATCAAGGAAATGCAGTTACATCGCTTATGGTACCTAAAAATGCTACAAAATTTAATAAGATTATCCGCTCTCCACGGGGAGAGGATTTGATATATAGGGAGGATGGTGTCCATGGAAAGTCCTGATTATGTTAGAATAAGTCAGGCCGCAGCAATGGTGCTGGGTTTCAAAAACGGTTTGTTTTATAGAAATGCTAAATCGCCCTGTATCAACCTTCTCATCACCTATGATCACGGCTGTGCCGGTAATTGTGCGTATTGTGGACTATCTATGAAAAGGCCGGGCAAATACCGGGAAAAAAGTTTCATAAGGGTTGAATGGGATAATTATCCGCTCAATGAAGTCATACAGAGAATGAGACTAAAGAGTGATTACATTAAAAGGGTCTGTATTTCTATGATTACAAATCGCCGTGCGATAAATGATACAAAAAAGATAATTCAAATGCTCCATAATGAACTTCCTTATCCGATTTCAGTCCTGGCTGCCCCAACAATCCTCAAACGCGAGGACTTTTTTGAGATGAAAAAACTTGGTGCAGACCGCTTGGGGATTGCCGTTGATGCCTGCACCCCGCATTTGTTTGAGCAGTTCCGGGGGAAGGGAGTGGGTGGACCCCATAAGTGGGAAACCTACTGGTCAGCACTCCGGCAGGCAGTCGTGGCTTTTGGTAAGGGCTATGTTGGCGTTCATCTAATCGTTGGACTGGGCGAGACAGAAAAAGAAATGGTTGAGACAATCCAGAAGGCACATAACGATGGAATTGAGACACATCTCTTCAGTTTTTTCCCGGAGCCTGACTCAATCCTTTCTAACCACAGTCCGCCCAACATCGGAGCCTACCGGAGGATTCAACTTGCGCGATATTTAATAAATAAAAATATCTGCACAGTCAGAGAAATTATATTTGATGAAAAGGATAGAATTGCAGATTTTGATATTCCTGAATCGGAACTTGAAAGACAGATAAACTCAGGAAAACCTTTTATGACGAGCGGCTGTCCTGATACAGACGGAGAGGTGGCGTGCAATCGTCCTTATTCTGACTCTTTGCCGGGTGATGAAATAAGAAATTTTCCGTTTTTACCCAACGCGGATGATATCCAAAAAATCAAAAAAGAGTTAAGATTATATAGATAACTGATACTTGACTTGACCCCAAATTTTTATATAATATTGCCGGACCAAAATTCATTAAGGCAGACGGGGTCGTAGTTCAGCTTGGTTAGAACGCCTGCCTGTCACGCAGGAGGTCGCGAGTTCAAATCTCGTCGGCCCCGTCCGTTAGTTATCTCCGTACCCCTGCCATCGTAAATATGCCAATCCCAATGAAAATAAAATTGGGTAGCCAGGCAGCCAGAAAAGGTTCCATTTCACCGGCATAGCCATAGGCACGGCATGATTGTATCAATCCCCAGTAAACAAATGCGATTACAATACTCATTCCCAGGCCAACGGCAATCCCGCCCCGACGCAGGACAACCGAAATGGGCAGGGCAATCAAAAGAAGAATTAGGGTAATGACCGGAAAAGAAAAACGATAGTTCAATTCCACCTGTTCTTTTGCAACATTTTCACCTGCCCTCATTTTTCTCTTAACAAATTTTTGAATCTCAAGGAAGTTCATTTCTTCAACCGGCTTTATTCGACGTAGAAAGTCCTCCGGTTTTTCCGCAAGTTCCGGCAGGGGGTATTTATCGTAATTCGCAAGCGATTCGTTCCCCAATGTATCAAACTTGCGAATTGTAACATCCATAAACTCCCATACCCCTTGGTAGTGTGCAGAAACAGCATCAATCCTTTTTTCAATCCTCTGTTCTTTACCGAATTTCCAGAGGGTTACATTGGCCATTGTTGAATCACGGGCATTCAAATGTTTGATATAGTAGAGCCAATTGTCTTCACCATAGTAGAAGAAATTGCGGCGCTGCTTCTCCACAGGCACTTGTCGGCGATCAATTTTCTCCATCTTATGACGATATAATTTCTCCTGCGCCCAGACCCCAATGGTTTCCTGAAAGACAAAGGTAAAAATAGAAATAAAAATACCAGCAATAATAATCAAAAAAAAGAGACTGTTAATATCCATACCATTGGATCTCAATGCCAACAATTCACGATTTTTGGTCATATAGCCGAAGATAAAGAAGACCCCGATTATTGAGGCAATAGGAATTAAAAGAATGGTATAGGAGGGAGTAAGATATAGATAGTATACAATAATATCCCAGAAGTGCACATTTTTTGATAGATAACTTCCAAGATTGTCAAAGAGATTGATGATGATATAAATAAATATCAGAACCAAGAGGGAAAGCACAAAGTTTCTGAGATAATTACCCAATACATAGTGCTCAATGATCTTCACTTATTTTTCCTTTTTATCTTTCTCTTCCAATATTAAGGCTGGGGAAATTGAATCTCAAATGTCCCTGTTCAGCAAGGATATATAGTATCAAACCAGGGACCACAAGAATAAAATTGGGTAGCCACATTCCTAAGAAAGGAGAGAACCCACGTTTGGCTGCAAACTCCTCACCGGTAAGTAAAAGGATGTAATAAAGCGAAAAGAGGATTATCCCTAAAAGTATTCCGGCAATCCCTCCCCTTTTGAAGAGATACCCGAGTGGTGCACCAATCAATAGAAAAACCAAAGAGATAAAGGCAAGGGAAAACTTTTTGTGAAACTCAACAAGATAACGAGAAAGATTCTGATTCTTGCTTTTGATGACGGAATTCTTCTGTTCAATGAGAAACCGGAGATTTGTAAGTTTCTGATGGTTGCCCACTAAAAAGTCATTTATTCCATCTCTGGCCATCTTGTTTATTTCTTCCTTCAGGCTATTTATTTCAAAAGTTATTTCTTTGATCCTTGCCATAAGCCTTTGCGCATCAAGTTCATCTTCACTTCTTGCCTTCCTCTCTCTTTTGATAAGTTCGGTATTCATTTTAATATTTAGCAACTGTCGGTCAAACCGTGTCTTCTGGTACTTGGTATTATCAATCAATTGATGGAGCTCGCCATTAAATAGAACAAACTGCATAATATCCTGTTCCTCAAGGTTATTTAAAATCCCTGTTGGTGCCGTGATGATTAAATTGTTTGCCAGGTCATAGATTGTAACATTAAATATCTGACCGGTGCGTTCATTCTTTTCGCCAATATAAATTGTATAGCCAGGGAATTCATTGGTAAATACTCCTTCACTTAAACGGACTGCCGGCCTTTTCCGTGCCACATCAAGCATCAAATTTCTTGCCCGATGATTTGCCTCGGGGAGTACGAAGTTATTGAAAAGTGTTAGGATAATCGTTATTATAACAACAACAATGATAGGTGTCTTCATTATAGAAAAAAAAGAAAATCCGCTTACCTTTAATGCAAGAATTTCGTTGTCCTGACCGAATCTTCCAAAACTCATCACTATAGCAACGAGAATTGCCATTGGTGTAGTATAAGAAACAATCAGAGGCAGGGTGTAGATAAGAATTTGACCAACAATGTCAAAGGATAAACCCTTACGAACAAAGAGGTCAATCAATCTGAATAGCTGGTCCATCAAGAGGATAAAGGTAAGGGCAAAGACAGAAAATAGAAAAGGGGGAATAAATTCTTTTAAAAAATACCGGTCAATAAGGCGCATTATTTTAGAAATCTCTTGTTCTTCATTCTATCAATTGCCTGCACAGCGCTGCTTATAGATACAGGTGCTTCTGGATTCAATTCCGGTATCGGTTTAAGGATCTCCTGGTCAATCAGCCGCATATAGGGGAGGTAGAGATAGGAATTTGCTGGAATAGATTTTATGACGAAAAACTTCCTGGGATAGACCGGTGGAATCAGACGGTCTAAAATAGTAATAAAATTCGCCATAGTTATAGTATCTGAACCATAAAATTTCTGGTCTGGCGCACAGGTCAAATAACCTTTTGCGATGGTGTAACTGACTGGCTCCAAATCCGACCTTAGAGTTGTTGCTCCGGTAATAATCTCGGCGAGCAATGTGCGCGTCAATGGAAAATGGCAGTCAAGTCTTGAAAGAATTTCTGACTTCAAATTTAATAGCATTTTATATAATTCACTGAATTTACGACTCTGCCTGTAATATTGGAATAGATTCAAATAGACATTTTCGTCCGGGCTATCCTTTGATGCCAGTTCATTGAGGATTTTAATACATCTTTCAAATTTACCAAGGTGATAATAGCAGGAATAAAGATAATAGAGCGTTGAATCTCCGGCTGGTGATTGATTATAAAATCTTTGAAAATACTCAGCCGCGCGCTCAAATTCTCCATTTTTATAGAATCTTATTCCCTCTTTGTAGTAATTGGGTTTAAAAAGAATGCAGGCAAAGAAGAACAGTATCAGGGGCCAAAGATGATGGCGACGCGGCATTCTTTGAGTAGATTCAAATTTTTCTTTGAACCATGTATCCTGCGGGCGTCATAAGAGGAAATCTGAATATCGTTATACTTCTGCCCCATGGTAGCAAGGGCACGGACTCTTAAAGGATTATATCCAGTTCTTGGATGATTATACAACTCTTCGGTTGTATATAAAACCAGCCCATTATCAACGAGCGAGCTTCGGCTGGCAAAGTTTACTGAATAGACCTCCTCCAATAATTCATTATAGATCTTTGGGAAGAGAGAGGGGTTGAATTTCAAGCCCCGGCAATCAATGATAATTCCTGTATATTCAATTGATTCAATCTCTTTTGGAACCAATTCCACACCCGGCGGGATTGGTTTATCCTTTGGCCATTCCTGACCACAGCAGGGACAGAGCATAGAAACAACAGGTTTTACCGAATTCTGTTCAGGAATGAGGAGGGTGATAATCCTGGAACCGAGTTTAAGGCGGAAGGAATATTCGGTATTCCCATCGGTCAGATAGTGTTGATTTACAATAATATCGGCATTGATTATCTCCTCAAGGCGCTGGCGGCGCTTTAAATCCATGGCTAAAAAGTCACCAACTGTTTGCCGGGCATCATATTGAATGGCGAAGAACTCCTTTTTGAGGCTATCCCGGGCATTTATTGAACCGGAGACTTTAAGTGTCATATCCTTCCAGTCCATCTCGGCATGGACAAAAAGATAAAATGCAAGAAAAAGAAAAGATAGAGCGGGCGACGGGATTTGAACCCGCGACCCTCGGCTTGGGAAGCCGATGCTCCACCGCTGAGCTACACCCGCAGATAGTTGATTTAACATTATCATATTATATTCAAAATACCGATTATGTCAATCCCCACCTTGCCCGATACAAAAACTCCTGCCGCCGGTGATTAAGTAGCCAAGATATTCCATTGTATAAAAGATTCGGAGAATTCCAATACCAATTATAAATCCGAAATTATAAATAAATAGGTACAGAACCAAACCCTATCCCATTTCCGAGTATAAGCCAATTGCCATAGCTTATTTTTCGGATTATCTTCTCAAGGAGGGCATTTAAATCGCATAGTTGACATTTGGCAAAATTTGAATATAATGAGGAAAGGTTAAGGAGATATAGCGATGTATGGCATAATCTTGGTCTTCCATGTCCTTATCTGCATTCTATTGATTATCGTGGTCCTTCTGCAGCAAACAAGGGGTGCCGGAATGTCTAGTGTTTTTGGTGGTGGAGGTGGCAGTGAGTCAATATTTGGGGGTAAGGGGGCCACTCCATTCTTTATAAAATTGACCTCTGGACTGGCGATCGGCTTTTTTATTACCTCGCTCTCTCTTGTACTTCTTTCAAAAAGGCCCCTACCTAAGTCTGCGGTGGAAAGGAAGTTGCAGACTGAGATGCCCGTGTCTCCAGTACCGGCGATCCCTTCTGAAGAACCAAAGATTCCAAAAGAATCCGGGGGTGAATAGTGTTTGCGGTAATAAAGGCCAGCGGATTTCAGTATGTTGTCAAAAAGGGCGAAAGGATTATCATTCCTGCCATCTTGGGCACGCCCGGTAAGGAAATTGAGTTTGACCGTGTCCTGATGCTCAAGAGTGAAAAGGGGACGGAGATTGGCAAACCATATCTTAATGGGGTCAAGATTAAAGGGATAGTAAAAAGAACCGGGAGATTCCCCAAGGCAATTATTTATAAATTCATACGCCGGGAGAATTATCGTCGTAAAAAGGGGCATCGTCAGTCATTTACCGAGGTGGAGATAACCGATATTACGAAAGGGGGTTAAATGGCACGCAAAAAAGGTGCTGGTGTTGCAAAGAATGGAAGAGATTCCCCAGGCAAACGACTGGGTGTAAAAAGATTTGATGGCGAATTGGTAAATATTGGCACAATTCTTGTGCGACAACGGGGCACGACTATCCACCCTGGACTGAACGTAGGATTGGCAAAGGACTATACCCTATATGCCCTTACGTCGGGCAGGGTAAAGTTTGGTTATCGACAGGGTGGTAAAAGAGTCGTTTCGGTTTTGCCCTGACCCTTTCAACGGCCGGTTCTGCTTCAAAACATAATAAACCATAATTTAATTCCTGCTGGTTGTTGCCACAGAACCTTCCTTAATTATAGCGGATTTATTAAGGCATTAGCAGGATTGGGATAACAGGTAAGTTGTCCTTTGTTGAGGGGATTTTAAAGGAGATAATAATATGATCTACAAGAATGTAACTCTGGGTAAGAATATTATCATTCAGGAAGGTGTTTATATTGGTATACCAAGTCGCGAATTTTTGACAAGACCCGAAAAAGAATGGCCCAGAACCATTATTGGAGATGATGCAATAATCCGGGTTGGTACCGTTATCTATTGCAATGTAAAGATTGGCAATCGGTTTAAATCCGGACACAATGTCTTGATTCGGGAGAATACTATCATAGGCAATAATGTCCTTCTGGGAACCAATACCGTGGTTGATGGTTACACTACGATCGGTAGTAATGTCAGCATTCAGTCAATGGTCTATATACCAACCGATTCAGTGATAGAGGATAATGTATTCATTGCGCCCAATGCCGTCTTTACAAATGATTTCTATCCAATAAGGAAGAAATTAAAACTCGTTGGACCGATATTAAGAAAGGGTGTAACAATTGGGGCAAACAGTACCGTTCTTCCGGGAATTGAAATTGGCGAAGGGGCTTTTGTCGCCGCCGGTGCGGTTGTTACCAAAAATGTCCCTCCCTGGACCCTTGCCATCGGTATCCCAGCAAGGATAAAAGACCTGCCCGCCGATCTAAAGACATTAAACATTATTTAAAGCTACAGGTTCTCACCTAAATCTTCTGGATTGAATCATGGGTTCTTAATGATATATCTCTGTTGATTCTTGGCGAGCCAAATATTTCATTGTATAGGAATTTGAAAAATTCCTATACAATGGTAATGAAATTTTTCATTATAGTTAAAAAAAACCACAAGATATTCAGGGGAGGATGATATGAAAATGGTCTCCGCACAAAGAGACGGTTTGCT
>JBDRWI010000051.1:0-16363 GCA_039802265.1 Caldifarciminota bacterium
GGTGTTGAGAAAAACTAAACTGTTAAGTTTCTTTATTTCTTAAAAAATAGCGAAAAAAAGATCTTTATGGTAGAGAAGACCTGCATCTTTAGGTTTCCGCTTTCGACAAATTTTACACAAATAAAATCCCAATTGTCCCGCTTGACAAAACCAGAAAAAGAAGGAATTGAGATTGCTTCGCCTGCGGTCATTACAACATTAAGTGTAAATAATCTGGATTATTTATCCCTTGATTTTCTTTATCATTTTGTTATAATGCAAGTTATGGATATCTGTGTCCTTGGTTGTGGAATGCAGGGCAGGGTTGCGGCGGTTGAACTTTCAAAGAATCACAATGTTACGGTCTTGGATATCAATTGCTCTAACCTTAAGCAGTTGAAAAAAATTCCCCGGATTAAGACCCTGGAATTTGATGTAACCGAAGGCAAAAAACTCTGCCGATTCTTAAAAAATTTTGATATTGTGCTCGGGGCATTGCCCTCATCATTGGGATTTTATTCCCTCGAGTGCGCGCTTAAGGCGAAGAAGGACATTGTGGATATGTCCTATCTTCCCGAAGACCCATTTATTCTTGACCGCTTCGCAAAGAGATTGAAGATTCGTATTGTCGTTGATGCTGGATTTGCCCCGGGCTTGAGCAATATCCTTGTTGGTGAAACCTACCGAGAATGGGGTAGGATTGATACACTCAAGATAGTAGTCGGTGGGATACCACAGAAGCCCTTACCGCCATTTTACTATCGGATAACTTGGTCACCCGCTGATTTGATTGAGGAATATCTCAGGCCAGCAAGGATTTTAAAGAATTATAAATTAACGGTTGTTCCAGCATTAACGGGTATTGAAGAATTTACCCTGCGCGGTGTGGGAAGGCTTGAATGTTTCTACACCGATGGTTTGCGTACCCTGCTTAAGACAATCAAAGGGGCAAGGAATATGGAGGAAAAGACCATTCGTTATCCAGGTCATGCGGAATTATTCAAAAGATTCATTGATTGCAAATTCTTCTCTGATGAGGTTGTGGAACTTAGAGGAAAGAAGATAAGGGTGAAGGAATTTGCCCTTGAGTTTTTGAGGAATTTATTGAGCAGGGGCGATGAAGAGGACATTTCAATTTTAATTATTGAGATTACCGCAGGGAGAAGAAAGAGACGGTATTATATCCTTGACCGTTATGACAAAAGAAAAAAGATTACCTCAATGGCAAGGATGACCGCATATACTGGTGCGACAATAACCGAGGTTATAAAGAAGTATCCCCGCTATGGAATTATCCCACCTGAATATTTAGGATTTGAAAAAAAACTGTGTAACGAGATTAAATCAACCTTACGAAAAAGGGGAATTAAGATACCTTAATTTTGATTGTCTATAAATCCGCGAGTTTTGTACAGAAAATAGCTGTTTGATAGTTTTTTATGTAAAAGAAATAGCGGAGGTTATATTAATTGGATATTACCGAATTAAAACAGTTTTTTAAGGGTTGAGGTCATTAACGAAGATTTATGAATTACCGGTATGCGAATTTTTTTCATCGGAAGCAGCCTCCAAGTTCTTCCACATTTATTACAGTATTTAGCAAGTTGATTTATCCATTTGTCAATGGATGAGCACTACTTTTTCAACCCTCTTGCAATCTTCTGTAGTTATATGTAGGAAGTAAATACCGTTTGCCAAACCAGTGGTTGACAGCAACACCAAATTCTCGTGATGCAAGCAATTGTTTAATCTGTACTCCCGAACTTTTTGACCAATAGCATTATACAACTTAAAAGCGCAATTTTGTTTTTTATCCCTTATCAATATTCTTATATAATTGCCACTAATTGGATTTTGTAATAGTTGTGATTCATAACGGCCAGGATGATTCTGTGATTCTTGTATTGCGCCTGCAAAATATGTGAAGATCGAAAGCCCACATGACCCATCCGCAGCATAGACATAAGAACCACACGTTTGGACATCAACTGCATAAAATGGAGAACTTGAATAAGCTTCATAGGGAACGAATGGATTTGTAATCTTTATTACACGTATACCAGAATCTCCATCGGCAACATAAATGAAGGTATCAGCAAAATATATACTTCTTGCAAACCCCGGTGTATCATAGTAGCTGATTTCAAAAGGATTTGCTGGATTTGAAATATTGATAATGCGCAAGCCAGCTATACCATCAGCAACATAAGCATAAGAATCGAATACGCAAACTCCGTGTGATTCACCCGGCGTATCGTAATAGCCTACTTCTTGGGGGTTCATAGGATCTGAAACATCAATAATTCGCAGCCCAGCGTAATTATTAGCGACATAGGCATAAGAATCAGAAACATAGACATTGATAGCAACATCCGGCAAGGTAAGATGACCTGTTTCATACGGATGGAGAGGATCTGAAATATCAATAATACGCAGTCCGCCTGTTCCATCGGCAACATAAGCATAAGAACCGGAGACAAAAATACTATGAGTTGAATCTGGGGTATCATAAAAACCTGTTTCATACGGATGGAGAGGATCTGAAATATCAATAATACGCAGTCCGCCTGTTCCATCGGCAACATAAGCATAAGAACCGGAGACATAGACATCCTCAGCAGTGTTGGGTGTAATAATATAGCTTGCTTCCCTTGGGCCAAAGAGAAGATCTGATACATCTATGATTCGCAAACCCGCTTCACCATATGCAACGTATACATAAGAACCAGAGGCACAAATACTGCGGGCAGTTCCTGGTGGGAAAAAATGTGAGACCAACTGTGGGTTGGAAGGGGTAGTTATATTAATAACAAATAAACCGGAATAACATTCTGCAACATAGGCATAATCACCGCAAACAGATATATCATGGCTTCGAATCCCGATCGTATAATGACCTACTTCTTGAGGAGTAGTTGGATCCGAAATATCAATGATCACAAAACTAGGGTCATTATAACCAACGACGTACGCGTATGGTTCTGAAACAACTACATTATGACCAGCACTTATTGCCGATGAGATTCCTATTTCCTGGGGATTGCTGGGATTAGATATGTCCACAATGCGCAGACCCACTGGCGCCCAACATGTGAGGTAAGCATAAGAATCAGAGACATAAACTCCTCGGACTGACCACCCCGGAACAAAATTACCAACTTCTTGGGGAAAAGCAGGGTTTGAAATGTCTACGACTCGTAAACCACCATAGTCATCAGCTACATAAGCGTAAGAACCGGAAACATAGACATTTATTGCTATATTGGGCAGATCGCACCATCCTATTTCCTGTGGGCTGTATGGATTTGAAACATCAATAATTCGCAACTTCCCATCCCAATCTGCAATAAATGCGTAATTATTATAAACAAAAACACCGTTAGCTTGCCCTGGAGTATTGTAATATCCGAGTTTTATCGGTAGTGTAGGATCCGATACATTCCATATCTCAAGTCCTGCAACACGATCAGCAATATAAAGGAACTGAGATGCAGCGTCATAGAACAAACCTCCGATGTCAGCAAATGTATGTATTCCTGGGGGTATATTTGTAAATGAAGAATCCAAGATATACACATCGCGTTCGGAACTGCAAAAAATAAGATTCCTAATTGAATCATACTCAACAGCCAAGAATGATGTGAAATGCCAGGAACCACAACATCCGAGATATAGTGAATCAAAATAATCAGTTTTCTTTATCTGTATATCATTATATCTATTTTGGGAATCAGCAGGTGTATCTTGCAATGTAGTTGCAACATTGGGGAAAGGCTCACCATAAATTACATTGGGCATCAAAATAGCAATACCTATAAACAACATTGTCATAGCTGCTCCCTGAATCAATTATAATTCCTATTAAGTTCCACACACAGGAATGTTTTAACTATCCTAAAGTTCCTTGATTCTTACACTATAGTATAATCATAATTGGCAAATTGTCAATTCCCATACGACCTGAGCTCCTCACTTTGTCCCCCCCTCTGAAGGGAAAGGATTAAGGTGAGGGTGATAGAAATAGATTTTAGTGACGGTAGTTGCTTATATGTTTATGATTCTTTTTGGTGCGATTAGTGAATTGTGTTTTGATATTCAGATTCTAAATTATGCTCGTAACCTTCTATGTCCCTCAATAATACGGGTTTCAAATGGGGATTCGCGGATAATCTTCAGTTCTTTTTTTGCGTTCTGCACAATATCTTCTGCCCGGCGATCTTTTCCATAGAGATACTCATAGGCACGGGCACCGGCAATCCTTCCTTCAAGCATTGCCGTTGATGCCTCTTCAATTGAGGCAAGGTCGCCGCAGACAAAAATATGAGCTCTCGATGTCTGGAGGTCTTCATTATAATACGGCACATTGCCACCGAGTTCCGGGATATATCTAATCTCACATCCTGCCTGATACAAAAGTTCACAAAGTGGTGATAAACCTACGGCAATCAAAATTATGTCACAATCAATTATTTTTTCCTTCCCGGGGATGCACTCAAAATTATCATTTACTTCGGTTATCACTGCCGACTCCACACATTCTTTACCCCTTGCCTCAATGATCGTATGTCTCAACAATATAGGCACCCCTGCCCTTTTAATCTTTGCCGCATGGACATAATATCCACCAACTCTGGGTAAAATCTCAATGATTGCGGCAACCTCAACCCCGGCCTGTAGTAACTGATATGGAACAATTAGACCAATGTTGCCCGAACCGACAACCAGCGCCCTCTTTCCCGGAATAACTCCATAGACATTCATCAGCGTCTGGACTGCTCCAGCACCATAGACACCGGGCAGGTCTGAATTTTCAAAGGCAAGCATATTCTCACTGGCGCCTGTGGCAAATATATAACTCTTTGCCTTTATCTGCAGAAGTTCATTTTCTTTCAAAATTCCTATTGAATCATCATCATAATATCCGATAACTGTAGCATTGAGCATTACATTAATACCTAAGTCTTCAACTCTTTTGGTCAGAATCTTTGCAATATCTATACCCCTGACACCACAATAGTGTTCCTTTGAACCAAAAAATTTATGGGTCTGCTTAATCAATTGCCCACCCAGGATAGGGTTATCGTCAATTATCAAAACTGAGGCGCCCAATTCCTTTGCCACAATTCCGGCGTTCAAACCCGCCGGGCCACCGCCGATGATACAAATGTCAACCACTCAGCCGTCCTTTTCCTTTCTGTCTTTTTACCCGCATTCCCTCTTTCAATGGCTCCATACAAACCATCACATTTGCCCGACCATCAACCTCCATCAAACAGGAGGAGCATTTACCAACCGCACAGAAGAACCCCCTTGGTCTACTGTATTTCTCAGAATATCTCAGTACCCGGATTCCGGCGGCATGGAGCGCCGCCGCAATTGGAATTCCCTCGTATCCTTCAAGCTCATTGTCTTCAAAATAGAATTTAACCTTTCTCTTCCTTTTAAACTCCAGGATGGGATGTTGAATTATATATCCTTCCATAATCATCGGAAATAATTGACCGCGTTTTCAAATATTTTAAAGCCGTCGCCCTTCTTGTTGAGTTTCAGGCGGGTATGGAGAGGATGCTGTAAGGAGGAGATGTGCCTTTCCGGATGGGGCATCAGACCAAGGATTCTCCCGGTCCTATCTGCGATGCCGGCAATGTTCATAATCGAACCATTGGGATTGTATGGATAACCATTTAGATTCCCATCTTCATTGACATATTGAAATACAATCTGACTTTTGATCTCCTGTAGTATCTGTTTATTCTTTACTACAAACTTACCTTCGGCATGGGCAACCGGCAGGAAAATGACTCGCTCAATCCCCTGGGTAAATACTGAACGTTCGGGATAGACTTTCAGATACACCCAGCGGTCTTCAAACCTTTCTGAGTCGTTTGTGACCAGACTCACTGTCTGGGGTTGGAAATATCCCTCATTACCGGGGAGAATTCCACATTTTACCAGAACTTGAAATCCATTGCAGATTCCCAGAATCAGATTCCCTTTTTCAAGGAATCTCAAGATTTTATCTTTCATTGTATATTTGATCTCATTAGCAAGAATCTTCCCGGCCGAGATATCATCACCGTAAGTAAATCCACCCGGGAGAACGAGGATTTGATAATCCAGCAGATTTTTTTTCTTCACCTCATCTATGTAGCAGCGCTCGGCGATAGCACCAGCAACTTCAAAGGCATAAGCAGTTTCTACATCACAATTTGTACCGGCTGCCCGGAGGATGAGTACCTTAATTTTCATCTCTTTAATGATACATAGATTGTTCTTTTTTCGCGCCGAAAAATTAATTTATCTTCCCGGGCAAGCCAGCCCAGTCCTAAATAGAACATATTTATGGGCAGGCCGGTCTTTCTTTTTAACCGGGTAATCACCATTTCACCTTCTTCATTGAGTTTCTTCCAGATATCACCAGCAGCAAGACCTATCTCATTGATCATTTTACCTCCTTGCTATAATTTGCCCTTGGATTTTGGAAAAAGATTAATCTGAAATTTTTACAATTTGATCTCAGTGCCAAATTTTGCCGCGCCAATTTTGTGTTTGGGAAATCTTCTACGAATTTCGGCAAGTGCCTTATTTATGAATTCATCAGTGCTGAAAGGGTCATGGTGCGTAAATATAACATTCTTTACCGAAGAGGCCTCGGCAAGCTCCATTACCTGGGAATAGGTAGAATGCCCCCAGCCTGTTTTAGATTTATATATCTCATCGTTGTATTGGGCATCGTGGATTAAAAAATCCGCCCCCTTTATAAACTCCACAAACTTTTGAAAAGGCGTATTCGGGGTTGGTGAATAAAGTTCATTGTCCGTCAAGAAGACTACCGCCTTCTCTTTTTCTTTTATCTTCAAACCGTATGTATAATTGGGGTGGTTGTTTGGGATTACCTGGATATTAATACTTCCAATTTTGAATCTGGATTTAAATTTTTTGAAATTGAATTTTGCAGGCAGGCTTGATAGGTTGATAGTAGGAAAATAGGGAACTTTCATCTGATATGATAGTGCCTTCTGGGGGGAGACCTCTTTATCCGGTCCATAGACATTGATCGTGGTCTTTGGCGAGTAGATGGGAGCGAAAAATGGAAAACCCTGGATATGGTCCCAGTGGTAATGTGTGAATATCAAATGGATGGTGTTCTTATTATTTTTTATTAAATAAAGGCCGAGTTCCCTTATTCCGCTACCGGCATCAATTACAATTGCCTCTCCGGAATCGGACTCGGTGTACACACAGGTTGTATTTCCACCGTATTCAATCGTCTTTGGTCCGGATACCGGAATAGAACCCCTTGTACCGTAAAATCTGATAAACATTATCCCTTCTCTTTTGATTTTTGACTCATCTGGCAGGTGCCGTCAAAAATTACCCCACTCTGGATAATAAGTCCCCGGCAGGTAATATCACCGGTTATCTGCGCTCCAGACTGAAATTCAAGCAATTCACTGGCTATGATATTTCCTTCAATCTTACCACCAATTACCGCTGATTTACAATTGATATTTCCCTTTATAAGTGAACCCTTACCGGCAAAAAGGCTCTCTTTTACTTCAATATCACCCTGAACCGAGCCATCAATTCTTATTGAGCCATTTGTTTTCAAATTGCCATTGAGCATCGTTTCCTTTCCAATAATGGTATCTATCTTTCCTTCTTTCTCCATAAATATTACTCCTTAATTTAATTTTATAATTATACTCAGAAAAGATTTTAAGTCAATAACTCATCAAATACAATTAACTTTTCTTCGGTCATCTCTCTTATTGCAAAATCCGGACCTTCTCTTCCAATACCACTCTTCTTCGTCCCGCCGTAGGGCATATTATCAACCCGGAAGGTTGGTATTTCGTTTATCAAGACCCCGCCAGCCTCAATATCCCTGGCGCAGCGTAAGGCAAGATTTATATCGCGGGTAAAAATTCCTGCCTGCAGTCCATACTTTGTATTGTTTACCTTATCAATCACCTCCTGAGCCGTCTTAAATCTATTTACCGCAACCATTGGCGCGAATGCCTCCTCTCTTATGACCATTGCCCCTTCATCGACATCAAAGATGATTGTGGGAAGAAATATCGTTCCCTGCCTTGAGCCACCGAGTATCAAGATTCCCTTATGTTGCTTTGCATCCTCAATGAAAATTTCTGCCTTTTTCAGTGCAGATTCATCAATCATCGGCCCCATCTCGGTATCTTCCGAGAGCGGGTCTCCATATTTTATCTGACCGACCTCAAGAGATAATTCCCTTAAGAATTCATCAATAACTTCTTCCTCAACATAGACTCGCTGAATAGAAATACAGACCTGACCAGCAAGGGTATAACCACCCTTACGAATCTTCCGGGCAACAATTTTAAGTGGTGCGTCTTTGAATACAACCACTGCTGAATTTGAACCAAGTTCCATCGTTACCCGCTTCATTCCACAATTTGCCATTATTGCTTCACCAACTTCTAATGAGCCAGTAAAACTAATCTTTCTGATTTCCGCTGCCTTCACTAATGCCATTCCAATTGTACTACCCGAACCTACAAGAACCGAAATTCCTTCGGGAGGAAGCCCGGCTTCAATCAAGGCTTCAGCAAGTAAGAGTGCAGAAAGGGGGGTCTTTGTTGCGGGCTTGTGGATTACCGAATTACCTGCCGCAATCGCAGGACCGATCTTGTGGCAACTAAGGTTTAAGGGAAAATTGAAGGGCGAGATTGCGGCAACAATTCCAAGGGGAACCCGAATGTAGAAACCCATCTTTCGGGAAGGTCCACCAAGGTCAAAACGGACTGTCTCACCACCCAGCCTCTGAGCGGCAATACTGGAGAGTCTCAGGGTATTTATTGCCCGGTCCACCTCGGTCCTTGCCTCATTTATTGTCTTACCAACCTCAAGGGCAATCGTGCGGCTGAATCTTTCTTTTTTTTCGGAAATAATCTCGGCGGTTTTATAAAGAATCCTTGCTCGCTCACCCGCGGGCATCTCTTTGAGAATCTTAAATCCCTTCTTGGCAATCTCTACTGCCTG
Source organism: Caldifarciminota bacterium (assembly GCA_039802265.1). GTDB lineage: Bacteria > Hydrothermota > Tepidihabitantia > SM23-42 > JAOAFX01 > JBDRWI01. The sequence continues at coordinate 9,001 of JBDRWI010000051.1, forward strand.
TGCTAAATCTCGCTCGTCACTCAACCCAACCTCTTCAATAACCTGATTATTATAGGGATTAATCACACTGATGACCTTATCCCTTATTATGCGTTTACCCTGGATGAACATAGGTCAATTATATCTAAAAAAAAGGAAGTGTAAATAATGAACATAATCCTCTACAACAAGATATATGGGGATAAGCTTGATGGTATTTTGAAGTTATGCACCATTTATTTCTTTCTTGTCTTTACCTCCACAATGGTTTTGATTCCGCCCCGTGGGTTAAATTCACCGCGTACCACTGCCCAGCGTGGTTTTACTGCAGATACAAAATCCTTGAAGATTCTATTTACGGCATTTTCATAAAAAATTCCTAAATTTCTATAAGCAAGGATATACATCTTGAGTGACTTCAATTCAACAAAATATTTATTTGGTTCATATTCAATTGTTATTGTCCCGGTATCCGGGAGACCGGTCTTGGGGCAGACTGAAGTATATTCCGGAATGATAATGGTAATCTTGTAGTTTTTGAACTGATTGGGAAGAACCTCCAATTTAGGGAGTTTCTCTCTCAGACCGGCAAGGGAATGTTTGTTGCTATATTCCTTCATTACTATTTAAATTCAAACCCCTTTTTAAATACGGTCAGGCAGGCATCAACTACAAGTGAGTCAAGTGTTTTTCCCTTCTGTTCCGCAAGGTAATTTAAGACGGTTGGAACGGCAATGGGAGCCCGATAGGGTCGGTGCGCACTCATTGCCTCTACTATATCCGCAACTGCAAGGATTTTTGCCTCAAGGAGAATCTCCTCGCCCTTAAGTCCTGAGGGATAGCCGGAGCCGTCTATGCGCTCGTGGTGCTGGAGCACAATCTGGGCAACGGGCCAGGGAAATTCAATGTTCTTCAGGATTTCATATCCAGCATGGGGGTGTTCTTTTATCAGCGCCATCTCTATATCACTTAGTTTTATCGGTTTATTCAGGATCTCGCTTGCCACCTGAATCTTACCCAAATCATGAACAATACCCGCAACCCTTAACCCTTCAATGCGTTCATCAGGTAGCCCCATCTCCTTGGCAATTGCAATGGCAAGTTGGGTAACCCGCTGCTGGTGGCCCGCGGTGTAAGGGTCTTTTATCTTTGTCGTTGAAGAAAGGGCATTTACCGTGCCATCAAGGATTAACCGCAATTTCTGATAACTCTCTTCAAGTTTTTTTTGAGCGAGTTTCCTTTCGGTAATATCTTCGATCATTCCATCGTAGTACTGGATATTGCCCTCTTTATTCTTTACCGCCACCGCCGAGACCGAGGCATAAAAGACAGAGCCGTCTTTTCTCTTGAGTGGTAATTCCAGATTTTTTACGAAACCATCCCTTCTCATCTTTTCATTGAATCGGTCACGGTCATCAGGGTTGAGATATAAATCAATTGCCTTCAAATTCTGAATATCCTCTTTTTTATCATAACCGAATATCTTCAGCATCGCCGGATTTACTTCAATGAAATCGCCATCAAGCCCACTATTTCTATAAATTCCTACATTTAAATTTTCGGTAAGGGTTTTATATTTTGTTTCACTCTCCTTCAGTGCCTCAAATGTCCGGATATAATTGGTTATGTCGGTGATAATACCAAGGATCGCCTGTTCACCCTTATAGTCAATTAACTTGGTTGTAATAATTGCCCTTAATCTTTTTCCATCTTTAGATATCAACTCATATTCGTAAGGGGGAATATCTTTTCCTTCAAGATGCCGGGCAAAATTCTGTTTTACTAAATCGTGATACTGGGGGGAGATCAATACAAGAAAGTCAAAATTTTCTGCATAGAACTCTTCCTTTTTATAGCCCAGCAGCTCCTCACATCTTTTATTGGCATATACTACTCTACCTTTGTGATTTATAAAGATCATATTTGGTGAATACTCGGCAAGATTGCGAAAAGTCTCTTCGGATTCCCTGATTGATCTTTCAAAACTTTTAATATCGGTAATATCCTGGGTAATTATCTGAAAGCCCAAGATGCCCTCTTTACCTAAAATTGCTGACCCATTTACCCGAATCCATTTTTTGGTGCCATCTTTTCTCATAAACTCTATTTCATCATCTTCAAGTTCTTTGGTTTCTTGCATCATTTTAAATTTTTCTAAAATTTGGGGGATTTCATCTGGTTTAATTGTGGGCAGGTCTGTAATCTTACTTCCAATCAATTCATTCTTTGAATAACCAGTAAGTGCTACAGTTGCGTCATTACATTCAATTATCACCCCATTACTATCCAAGATTGTAATTGCCATAGGTGACTTTTCAAACAACTTTCTGTAGCGTTGCTCACTCTCCCTGAGTATTTCTTCAATGGTCTTGGACTCGGTAATATCAATTGCCATTTCATAGCGAACGAACCTGCCATCTGACCATCTTATTGCACGATCAATACATCGGTACCAGCGCTTATTCAGGCGATTCTGGAATTCCCAGATATAGGTCTTACCAAGATTCTTACCGAAAATCTGTTCGTTTGAACAGAATGGGCAGGGTTCGGTCATCCCCTGGAAGACCCGGTAGCACTTTCTACCAATTATACTACTCTTTGATTTCTTCAGGGATTTACAAAGCGCGGCGTTGACATAAAGAATTTCATAACTTTCCGGGTCGGTTACATAAATTACCTCATCAATACTATCAAAGATTGAGACGAGTTCATTATATAGCTTATCAATTTTAGACTTTTTTCGTTTTATTCTTTTATTCAAACGAATGCTCCGCATCGGGGAAGACTCCTGATTTTACTTCTGTTATATAATTTAATACTGCATCCTTCATTATCTTTCCGATGCTTGCATAGCGCTTGACGAATCTTGGTTTGAATTCTTCGTAGATTCCAAGCATATCATGAAGAACCAAAATTTGACCGTCACAATAGGGACCAGCACCAATCCCGATGGTTGGAATCTCAAGGGATTTGGTAATCCTTCGGGCAAGTCCCATCGGCACTTTTTCAAGGACGATGGCAAAACAGCCCGCCGATTCAAGTCTTTTGGCATCGGCTAAAATCTCCCTTGCCTCCTTTTTTGACCTACCCCGGAGTTTATAACCACCGAATTTATGGATTGACTGCGGCGTCAATCCAAGATGTCCCATTACCGGAATTCCTACCTGTATGCATCTTTCAATCTTTTTCAGGGTCGGTCCTCCACCTTCCATCTTAACCCCGGCGGCGCCAACCTTCAAGAATCTACCCGCATTAACGACTGCATCATCCACCCTACCCTGATAGGAAAGAAAAGGCATATCGGCAATTACGAGTCCATTCTTTACGGCCCTTGCTACAATTCTGGTATGGTAAAGCATCTCCTCCAGGGTTATGGGAAGGGTATTCTTTTCACCGCCAATGACATTGGCTGCGGAATCACCGACCAGAATTATCTCTATTCCTGCTTCATCCAGAATCCTTGCAGTTGGATAGTCATAGGCCGTAAGACAGGCAATCTTTTCTTTCTTCTTTTTCATTCCAACGATTGTATCTATAGTAATCATTCCTTTGAGATAATCTTTCTTGGGACACGCATTCTGATGATTTCCTGATAGACCAGTTCAATATCCGCTGGATTTGTCAGAAAGTCAAAGTTTTTGATATTTATAATCAAGAGGGACGATGAGTTATAGTGAATAAAGAATGAATTGTAGGCATTGCATAGGCGTTCAAGATATTCGTATTCAATCTCTCTTTCAAAACTCCGGTTGCGCTGTTTAATTCTTTTGTATAGAATATCGGGTGGAGATTGGAGATATATCACAATATCTGGATGGGGTATTTCTTTCTCAACGAGTAGGTAAATCTTTTCATAGAGGGAGAATTCCTCTTCGCTTAAGTTCACCTCGGCAAAGATTCGGTCCTTGGCAAATAGATAGTCACTGACAATTCGGGAATGGAAGAGGTCCATCTGGGCAATCTTTCGCTGCTGGCGATATCTTGAAAGGAGAAAGTATATCTGGGTATGGAATGCATACTGCCGGGGATTGGCATAGAATTTTGAAAGGAATGGATTATCTTCAAACTCTTCAAGAATAAGTCCAGCATGGAGCTTATTTGCCAGTTCCTGAGCCAGGGTAGTCTTTCCAGCGCCGATCACACCCTCAACAGCAATAAATCTCAACTCCCTCATCGGTAACCTCATTTAATAACTCTTTAATCTTTTTATTGGAATTCGGAGGTATGAAATCCGGGGCGATTTCCGCTAATGGGATGATGGCAAAGGGGCGATTGAAAAATTGAGGGTGTGGGATTTCAAGACCGGATTTTTTGATCTTACGTTTTCCATAAAATAGAATGTCAATATCAATTATCCGTGGTCCCCACCTTTTTGTGGGGACTCGTTTCATCTTTATTTCAATCTCTTTTATTCTTTTCAGAAGTTCCTCGGGTGTGAATGGTGATTCTGCCTCAACTGCCATATTTAAAAAATCGGGCTGGTCAGTCTTCCCCCAGGGTTTTGTCTTGTAGAACTTTGATTTTTTGTGGACTTTGATATTATTTTTTTTCAACTCCTCAAGGGCACGCAGCAGATTTCTTTTCAAATTTCCAAGGTTGGTCCCTAAGAGGAGATAGACCCTTTCCATTTCTTTCAATTCTATCCGAAATATTTAATTTGTCAACTATACGGTTCAAGTCAAAATAATCTTACCCAATACTTGGAAACATGGGCACCCCGGATATATTCTATCCGGAGGAAGTGCCCATGATATTCAAATATTCCAGAAGAGGTATACACAATTGCAGCTAAAAGGATAGTAGTTAAAGCAAATGCCATGCTTTATTGCCAGGCATAAAAAGGGAGAAAAACAGAGAAAGAGATTCATGAAAGACGCACTGAAAAGGTTTACAGACCTATAACTTTGATACGCCTTAGTTAGAAAAGAAACTTGACAGAGTGCATAAGAATAAATATCATAGACTATGGGATGATGAAGATGATTAGATTTGTTCTTTTTATCCCTGAGAATCTCAATTTAAATTTGGATAAGAACTTATTTAGATGAAAGGCGTTCGGTGGTTGACATGGTTTAAAAAATAGTTAAAATAGGTTATGCAGCAGTCTCCAGCCTTGGAATTCTTAAAAGAACTTGCGGTCGGATTTAAATCCGCCAAATCATATCCCCCGGGTCATCCGGTAATGGAAAAGGTCGTAGCCACCACCATGGCCCAGCTTGTCAGGGTCTATAACGAAATTCCGGAGTTTTCCTTCTATTTTTTGGAAAAGACTGTAATCTTCCAGGATACAAGAATTGATATCTCAAAGAATTTGGCCATCCTTTCATTCCTTGAGGCATTAAAGAAAAATGATATTGAAAGTCTGACCTTTCTCGCCGGCGCAACCAACGAAGATTTAAAGAATCTCTATGAAGTGATGAGCAGCTCCAGGACGAGGATAAAAGAATATGGTGATGCGGCAACTATGCTACAATCAAAGGGAACCCAGAGAATCAAGATAAATGCAGTGAAGTTTGGGGTTCAAACCGGAGCCACAGTCCAGGTTGCTACCGAGAAAAAACAGGAAACCTCACCAATTGTGCAGGCTGAGCTTGTTGCGGCAATACGCAGTCTGAAGGAACTCGTAGAAAGGGGAGTTGAAATAACTGAAATAAAAGACAGGTTTAACTGGCTTGCCGAAAAATTGGAATCCACCCCGGAGGATTTAAAGAAATCTTATGGCGAGGCGGTGACGAAGATTTTAGAACAGATTCCATCTGAGCATCGGATTGAGCTGTTAAGGGAAGTTGAATTGAAGCCACTGGTTCTGCGTTTGCTTTCAACTTTGAGCGATGAAACATTGCTCCGACTGATTCTTGCCCGTTCCACAAATCAGGTGGATATTGGTAAGATTATTGGTTCTTTAAGTGATGAACGACTATCAAAAATTCTGCCTGACCTGAAGGAAAAAATACCCAATATCTATGAATATCTGGCAAAGGTTGGGATTTTATTGAGTGAGAAGGTAACTTCCCTCTTCTCCAAAGAGGATTTGCGTATCTCAATGAAGCCATACTACACTATGCTGGATTCACAGAACATTCATCTGCGAGAACAGGGAATGAGGTCTTTGATAATGCTCGGTGAGCGATTTTTAAGGCAGGGTCAACTTGAAATGGTTGAAGAAATTGTTAACCGACTGGCGATCGCCTTGGAGCAGGAGTCGGTTGAGGAAGTGGTACTACATCTTGTTGAACCACTTCTTAATTTTTATAAGGTGGCCCGGGATTTAAATCAGGGGAAAATATGTAAGGCAATCCTTGACCCGTTCAATAGAATATTGGGCAGATCTGGACTTTCCACCCAATTTAAAAGGACGGTTGTAAAATTCCTTGGCGAAACCGGTGAACCAGCGGTACTCCCGGTATTATTTTCTTTCTTGTGGGAGACCGGGATTTACCCAGATGTTCGTTCAGCAATCATAAAATTTGGCAAACAGGCCGTTTCTGAAGCACTTTTGACCTTAAAAGAGGCTGAGGATTATTCCTTGAGGATGAAACTTGTGGACATCTTGAAGAATATCGGAAAAGAAGCAATTGATATTTTAATAAAGAGTATTGATGCCCCGGAATGGTTTTTGAGGAGAAACATTGTAGCAGTCCTGGGTGATATTGGAGAAAATCGGGTTGCACCTGAACTGATTACTTTACTCAATGACCCGGATGACCGGGTGCGGGTGGAACTGGTAAAGACATTCTGTAAATTACAGTATCTTGAAGGAATTGAGAAGGCGTTGACGGACAAGTCAATGGAGGTAAAGACCGAGGCGTTAAAGGGGCTAAAAAAGACAATCAGCCGGGAAAAGATTATAGAACTGCTTCCCCTTTTAAAGGAAAAGAATGACAATCTCCATATCGAATTATTAAGGATAATTGGTGAAAAGAGAGTAAATGAATCCGCCCCGGAGATTGGAAATTTTCTGCTCTCTTTGGCAGGCCGTGATGATTCACAGGCCCAGACGATAAAGGAATTGGGTATTGCCACACTTTTAAAGTTAGATATTCCGGAGGTAAAAGAAATCCTTGAAAATCTTACTACCAGCAAGGATAAATACATAGTAAGCCTTGCTCGTGAGGCACTGAAACGCTGGCAATAAAATAGAATCATGAACTGAAAGGTTAATGATTGGCTAAGAAATTCTTTGTTATTGTTGCAATAGTCTATTTTGTTTTTTCAGGGCTTGGTTTTTTTCAAAAGAATATCACAGGCAAGTTTCTCTATTTTTTTATCGGGATAATTATTTTTTATTATCTATTCTATTTTTTGAAAATTAGAATTGACTTTTTCCACACACTGACCCTGAATATCATCTCTAATTTATCGGTACAACTTTCCGGAGGACAGT